>JAUYDO010000197.1 GCA_030691835.1 Dehalococcoidia bacterium
TCAGGTGTCCATGGTGACCAGTCCCTTCCTCATGGCATACTTTATTAGCTCGGTGCGGTTGTGTATATCCAGTTTCTCCATTATCTTGGTGCGGTGTCCCTGGACCGTCTTGACGCTGATGAAGAGCATCTCCGATACCTTGCGGCTGGTGTGACCCTCCGCAATCAGTTTGAGAATCTCACGCTCCCTATCGGTCAGGGTATCATATGGGTCCTTCACTTCGACCCGGTGCACATAGTCATCAATCAGCGCCGCGGCGGCGCTGGGATACAGGAATGACTGTCCCTGATATACCGCGCGTATCGCCGCCATCAACTCCGAACCAAGAGCTCTCTTTGGCACATAGCCAGCGGCACCGGACTTTATCGCCGAAAGTATGTATTCCTTGTTGTCATGCTGGGTCAGCGCCAGCACCTTTACCTTGGGGTACTTCCTGGTTATGCGGCGTGTTGCCTCCAGTCCATCCATCTTGGGCATACCGAGGTCCATGACAACTACGTCCGGCTCCAGCTCTTTCACCTTTTCCACCGCCTCGCCGCCATCGGACGCCTCACCAACTATCTCGATGTCTTCAGAGAGGGTGAGCAGTGCGCGCAGAGCGTCCCTTAGCACTGCATGGTCATCCACTATCAGTAGTCTTATCTTTTGCATCTCCGACCTCCTGTCGAACCGGCAATCTTATGAATATTCTGGTACCATCTTTATCCGACGCTATGGTCAGTGTACCACCCACCAGTTCAACCCTTTCCTTCATACCCAGCAGACCCAGGCCACGGGGCCTGTTCTTTGAGCGTATTGCGCTCTCAACGTCAAATCCGCTACCATCATCCGTGACGTAAGCTTCCAAAGCCTTCTTACCAAAATGCAGGGATATTTCCGCGTTCTCCGCTCCGGCGTGCCTGGCGATGTTGCGCATGGCTTCCTGCATGACTCTGAAAAGTGTCGTCTCCAGCTCTGAATCAAGCCTCCGCTCCCGTCCGGTGACGGCGAAGCTCGCTTTGACACCCGCCGGCTTCAGGATAGTATCTACCAGCCACCTTGTCGCCGCCGCCAGCCCGAGGTCGTCCAGCAGGGTGGGACGGAGCTCGTAGATGAGCCGGTGTATCCCTTCCAGTATGCCGTCCGATACCGTCTGACACTTCCTCAGCGTCCCTCTGGTACCGTCAGAACCTGCGGGTAGCTTCCGTATCGTTGTCTCCAGGCTGGTAGACAGACTGGTAAGAGTCTGGCATGTCTCGTCATGAAGCTCACGGGCTATCCTGCGCCGCTCCTCCTCCTGGACCAGGTAGATATCACGCAGTAGCTCACCGCGAATGGCGTCCTGGCGCTGGACCTCCTGGTGTAGCTTGGCGTTCTCTACGGCGATGGCTACCTGCGCCGCAATGCTGTTCAATAGCTGGATATCCTCAGCGTGGAAGTGGAAAATTTCGTGGCTGGCGATGTTGAGCACCCCCAGCACCTTGCCCTTGGAAATAAGCGGTATGCTGGCGAATGCCCTCAGTCCTTCCGCCGTTACCAGGTCACGGTAGGCCAGGCGCGGGTCTGCCAGAGCGTCATCCAGCACTATGGCTTCTCCGGTTTTTGCCACCAGCCCGGCGACACCTTCGCCCAGCCGGCAACGCACCTTCCTCACATATGTCTCGGACATACCCCTGTGCGCGGCGTAGTTCAGCATCTGCTGAGCCTCATCCAGAAGCAGTATGCCACCGATACTCTTGTTGATAATCTCAAGCGTCTTATCAAGAGCGCTAATCAACACTTAGTCCAGGTCAAGCGACTGACTAACTACACTGGAAATGGCGTTCAATGCCAGCAGGTTCTGCTGTGCTTTGACGCCCTTTAGCTCCATCTCCCTGGTGTCGGTCACGTCCCTAATCAGTTCAGTCACCGCCAGAATTTCGCCATCTTCGTCAAGAATCGGGGAGGCTATTACGTCCACGAACCTCTGCCGCTTCTTACCCTCGACTTCATAGATATGGATATGAGTTGCCCGCGCCGGTTTGCCGGTTTCCCACACCATGTTGATGGGGCACTCGTGGCGGGGCTCACGGCAAAGCTCCAGGTTGCCATGGGATATAGCGTAGCAGTACTTCCCGATGACTTCCCGCCTCGGCTTGCCGTGCTTCAATAGCACCGCCTTATTAGCCTCAACTATGCGGTAGTCTCTATCTACGACCAGCAGTTCATCCTCAAGGCTGTCCATGACGGCTTGCGGGTAGTTCTGGCACCGCTGCCAGTCTCTAAGCGCTTTTTCCGCTTTTGGGGTTTTTTCTTTCAGTTTCGCAGAATCCACCATAACAGGTGCTCCATCAGTATCGTAGACTCTATGGTAATACTGGTTCGCCTTCATTCCTATTGTACACGATACTCCTATGTGAAATCCAACCGACGAGTTATCAGTTTTCAGTTCTTGTCTTATAACTTATACAAACGCACAAAGTGATGATGCATAATGTCATTGCGAGTCCGCCTAAGGCGGACCTATGGCGGGTCCCGCATGTATGAAAACGCTGTGTTTGTCAAGAGGGAAAATTTGTGTAACTCGATAAACTCTCCTTTACCTAACCAGAGCTGGGTCACAGGGGCTCAAGACCGTTTCGTCGGATGCATGTATTCGCCATCGAAGTGGCATGAGCATCTTCCCCAGAGGTGTCGCACTCAATGAACGAATTCTTATTTGAATTCATGCGAGACTCGCGCTTACCCCTGGGTGAACGAAGCAAGGCAACTTGCCTTTGGTTCATGGTAAGGTTCATCCTTTTTCAACATCCAGTATGTAGCCTCAGCCAGATGGCGGCCTACCGCCGTTATGGCTTTGGCATGCCCTTTATGTTTGCGAACGCGCCAGTACAGGCGGAGGACATGGCAATCACCAAGACGATGTTGTTGAAGCACAATAGCGTTAGCTGCTTCGGTAAAAGCCCACTTCAGGTAGCGGTTTACATCCGGTCGTACCTTGCCGTAGAAAGTCTTTCCGCCACTGGAATTGACCCTGGGCACTTTACCGGAATAGCT
>JAUYDO010000219.1 GCA_030691835.1 Dehalococcoidia bacterium
GTTGGGATTCTGAGGGAGCACTGGGGCAAGGTGAATACGCTGGAGGGCGAGGTGTGCAAGATATCCGACGCCGTGGCTTATATTAACCACGACATCGGGGATGCCATCCGGGCGGGTGTTATAAGAGAAGAGGACCTGCCACCAAAGGCGGCGAAGGTGCTGGGAGATTCCCATTCCAGGCGCATCAACACCATGGTGCTGGATATCGTCGCTTCCTCCTGGTCGGCACGGGGTAACGGAAATGACAGCATTCCCGTTATAACTATGAGCCCTCGAATCCGCGAGGTGACCAACGAGCTTAATGACTTTCTGTACGAGCGGGTGTATAATGTGAGTTCGGCGCAGGAGGACGCACAAAGGGCTAGAAGGGCTGTCCGAGTCCTGTACCGCTACTTCAAGGAGCACCAGGACCGATTGCCCCCCGAACTTCTACTTTATAGTGACGCTGCGGAGCGAAGGGTAGTTGACTATATCGCCGGCATGACCGACCAGTATGCCTTGAGAAAGGTGCAGGAACTGTCACTGGATTTATGACCTCAGCCTTCAGTCCTCGGACTCCTCGCAAAGACAAGTGAGTGTTCAAGAGGGACGAATATCCCTCTTCATAAAATAAGTCCCTTCCTTGCCAAGGGGAAGGGGATTAAGGGGTTAGGGCTTAATAACTCACGTGAAATTGACCTGTATCAGGTTAATAATTATTTTAAATGGTCTCCGATTAGTTTTTTCCTGCGGTCTTCTTTGCGCGTAATGTACTGAGTGGCTAACTATGGGTATAGTAGACGAAATCAAACAGAAGATAGACATCGTGGAGGTCATTGGTCAATACACCAAACTGACCAAGGCGGGGCGCATGTTCCGGGCGCCGTGCCCCTTCCACAGCGAAAAGCGCCCTTCCTTCTTCGTTTATCCCGAACAGCAGACGTGGCACTGCTTCGGTGCCTGCAGTACGGGAGGGGACGTTTTTTCGTTTATAATGAAGAAGGAAGGTGTTAATTTCGGGGAAGCGCTGCGTCTTCTTGCTGACAGGGCTGGGGTAACCATCACCGCCGGAGCCGAACCTGACGCCGGAGCTAAAGAAAAAGACAGGCTCTACCAGATTAACCTGGCGGCGGCGCAGTATTTCAACAATCTCCTCATCAACTCCAGCACCGGAGAAAAAGCGCGCGCTTACGTGCATGGTAGAGGTCTGAAGCCGGAAGCCATTTCCAGCTTCCAGCTAGGCTATAGCCTGAATAGCTGGGAATCCTTGAAGCAGTACCTGGTTGGTAAAGGCTATACGGAGGAAGACCTGCTGACGGCGGGTTTGATAATTAAGTCGGAGACAGGCAAGACGCACGACAGGTTTCGTGACCACCTGATGTTTCCCATATTTGATGACAGGGGGCGCGTAACCGGTTTCGGGGCGCGTGTGCTTGACGACTCGTTGCCTAAGTACGTAAACTCGCCGCAGACGCCGCTCTTTGACAAAAGTGGCAGTCTGTACGGCATCAATCTGGCTAAGTCGGCTATCAGACAGCAGGACCTGGCTGTGCTGGTAGAGGGGTATATGGATGTTATTATGGCGCACCAGAGCGGGTTCGCCAACGTGGTGGCACCGATGGGTACCTCTATCACTGACAGGCAGATTAGCCAGATAAAGAAGCTGACCAAAAATATCGCTTTAGCCCTGGATGCGGATGCGGCGGGGGAGGAAGCCATGCTGAGGTGTGTCAGCTACGAGAATGCGCTTGGCGCAGAGGTCAAGGTCATCACCCTGCCCGAAGGGAAAGACCCGGATGAAGTCATAAAGCAGGGCGGCGGAGCCTGGGAGCACCTTGTCGCTGGGGCTGTGCCCGTGGTGGACTTTACCATCAGCGTAGCCGCTTCGAGGCTTGACCTGAGCACCGCCAGGGATAAAGCTTCGCTTATGAACAAGCTGATGCCCATCATCGCCGAGGTGAAAGATGTCGCACGGCAAAACCACTACCTCAACAGGCTTGCCGCGCTTACCGGCGTCAACCAGACCAGGCTGGAAGCGGCTATGGTCAGGGCTAAGCCTGACCAGAAAGCGAAGGAGACCAGGGTAGAGGCGTCTGCACGCGCCCTGCGCTCGGTCCGCTCCAACCCTGTGGAGGAATACTTCCTGGCTCTGGTGCTCCAGCACCCGGAGCTAAAGGCGCGCGGTAGCGAGCTTCCCGTTGAATATTTTGAAAGCAGTGAAAATGGCGAAATATTTACCCGCTGGCGTGAAGCTGGTGACCTCGAAGCGCTCAAAAGCTCGCTAGACCCGGCTATCAGAGAACACCTGGACAATTTGCTGTCAAGAACCTTACCCGATACTCGGCTTGAAGCCAAGTATGCCGATTGCGCTCTTCGCCTGAGGGAGAAGTTCCTGCGTAATCTGGAGACAAAAAAGGAGCGGATTTTAGCTCTGGAGGAGTCAGGAGGTTCTGAGGTTGACTTAGCCGACCTTGAAAAACAGCAGAAAATAGAAGTAAGACACGAGTTACAAAAAGTCTTCAATCAGAAGGCAAAGATATCTAAAGAGGGTGGGGAATGAAAGGCAAGAAGAGACAAGAGTGGTTCTCGCCCGAAGCCGAGAGTGAAGAAGAGGAAGAATCCGCCGTATCTGTTAACAAGCTCGAACCGGAGATGGAAGAGCCGGACCTGGCGGCGGAGGTTGTTGAGCCGGTGAAGGACGAGGAAATCGAGGAGATTATCGAACCGGGTCCACTGTGGACCGGCGCCCGCGATATCGACATAGGCAAGGAAGCGGAACCGGCGGTGATCGAGGAAATGGAGGTGCCCCTCGAGAAGCTCGAGGAGCAGGAGGTCATTGACGACTCCGTCCGCATGTACCTTCATGAGATTGGTCGTGTGCCACTGCTGAAGGCACCGGAGGAGAGGTCGCTTGCCAAGCAGATGGAGGAGGGCAGACGCGTCACCGAGATTGAGGACGAATGGCTTAAGAAACACAGCAGACTGCCATCAGCTACAGAGATAATGCTGACCATCGTAAGAGACCTTTGCTGGTCCACTGATGTTATAAATGCTATTCAGAAGGAGCTGGGGTTAAAGCGCCCGTCGACCTTCATGAACGCTCTATCCAACACCACGTTCAGGGAAGCCATTGACGCCGAGATAAAGCCGGAGTTTATACAGTCCATCGCCAACCACATGAATAAACCAGTGCCCGAAACCGAACAGATCATCATCAAACTTTCCGTAAATATAAATCTTCTGCCCAAGCAGGTGCTTGGTGTGGTCAAGGAAAACATCTGCAAGGCGGATATTGAGAAGCTAACTGAAGATATTGATTTCATGAATTCCCTCCAGGCTTATGACGAACAACTGCGCTCTTACTTCGACAATATCGAAGGGCAGGCGGAGAAAGCCAAGAGGCACCTGATTGAGGCAAACCTGCGCCTGGTGGTCAGCGTAGCAAAGAAGCACATCGGGCGGGGCATGTCACTCCTGGACCTGATTCAGGAGGGCAATATCGGGCTTACCCGTGCCGTGGAGAAGTTTGACCATCACAAGGGCTACAAGTTCAGCACCTACGCCACCTGGTGGATACGTCAGGCTATCACCCGCGCCATCGCCGACCAGGCGCGTACCATCCGTATTCCGGTGCACATGGTTGAGACTATCAATAAGCTACTGCGCGTCAGCCGCCGCCTCGCCCAGGAACAGGGCAAACAGCCCAGCTCCAAGGAAATCGGGCAGGAGATGGAGATGTACCCGGAGAAGGTAGAGGAGATAATCAAGGTATCTCAACTGCCTATCTCCCTGGAATCGCCCATCGGGGACGAGGAAGATAGCCATCTCGGCGACTTCATTGAAGACCGTAACGCCCTGGCGCCCGTTGACGCCGCGTCGCGGCAACTGCTCAAGGAGCAGATTGAAGAGGTGCTTGGCACGCTCACTCCCCGTGAACAGCGCGTGCTCCAGCTCAGGTTCGGGCTTGAGGATGGAAGAAGCCGTACTCTCGAAGAGGTGGGCAAAGAGTTCAACGTCACGCGGGAGCGCATCAGGCAGATAGAGGCTAAGGCACTGCGCAAACTGCGCCATCCCAGCCGCAGCCGCAGGCTAAAGGACTATCTGGAGTAAACAGCCCGTCTAATTTACTGCTCCGTTTCAGTCAGGGGCTTTCTTTGAGGGGCACACCACGTGCGGTCGTTGCCCCTTTAATTTGTACGTAGTTTCGGTCTTGCGGTGCCCCGGTATTATGGTTGGGTAGCTATCTGACGCTACCATAATGGACGGTCAACAGGGGCAACGATACCATCTTCGGTAACATCAACATGACTCAAGAGTTTCCTCCGAAACTAACCCTTTCACCTCCCTCTGTCACCCCTGCGAAAGCAGGGGTCTACCGGAGGGTAGGGGGTGGATTCCCGCTCCCGTATCAAGTCTTGTCCCGTACTTGATACGGGAACGAGACGGGTTTCGCGGGAATGACATATTATTAAGGCTATTTTCATTCTTCGTGGTGAGTATTGCAAATACTCATGAAAAATTCCTCCGAAACTCCCCTGCAGATACACAATTAGCTGGAACAAAAAAGGTTATTACCCCAATATTTTTGATGGAATAGCT
>JAUYDO010000271.1 GCA_030691835.1 Dehalococcoidia bacterium
TCAATTGACCAGGAAGACACCAACTGGATAGTAAAGATGTGCGATGTTGATAAGGACGGCACGGAGCTGCCGCTGGGCACCAATTACCTCAAGGCATCGCACCGGGCGCTCGACAAGAAAAAATCAACACCCTTCCAGCCATACCATCCGCACACGAGCTCAGAGCCGGTGGTGCCCGGCGAGATATATGAGTATGCGCTGGAGCTTTTGCCGATGTCTCACGTGTTTAGAGAGGGACACAGGATGAAGCTGGAGATAGTGAGCATGGAATCACCCAGGGACTGGGAGATGGTTATGCACTTCCATCCGCACCTGTGCAGCAGTAAGACGACAGTGCATAAGATATACCGTGATGAAGAATATCCGTCACACCTGCTTTTGTCGGTAATTCCGAAAAAGTAGTATTCAGCGAGGCAGAGACCGCATAGTTTTTCGATAAGGAATCTCCTGCGCCCATTTACATCCGCCCGAGGCGGACCACGAAGAACGAAAATTCCTCTCCCTTGATGAGGCTGTTAAAAAATTGAGGGGTTACAATACCTTATATTTGAAATCTTGCGTAAAGCTTGTCCGCCTGAGGCGGATGGGGGAAAAATTCTAAATCTTATTAGCTCTCAGTAGTCAGTTTTCCGCAGTCAGTTTTTTCATAGGAAGTCTCTTAACTGATAACTGATAGATGATAGCTAAATTTGGTTCCGGCTTGTCCGGGTTAGGTAAGTTGCCTTGAGCGCCGGCATCACTTTATCTGCGCCAGCAGGATGTCTGTTGGGGCATATTCGTCGGTGAGAATAAGCGCGTCCCTGCTCGCCACATATTCAGCCAGCTTTGCTTCGTCAAGAGCAAAGGCGTTAGCCCCCTTCTCGTTCCGGTCATTAAACTTCCGGAAGTCAGCCAGGTCAATGGTGCGGTCGGTTGCCGCCAGCACATAGGTAGCCGGACCGGAGAAATCCCAATTTGGTGTTGTGTTGAATAGATACACATTTTGGAAAACCTGCTTCAGGGTGCGGATGGTCGAAGCCATATACCGCCCCCGCGTATAGCTGTCAATGATATTCACCAGATAGATGCCGTCCTTCTCCATATTCGCTTTAATCATCCGGTCGAACTCAAGGGTGGTCAGGTGATAAGGAGTGGAGAAGTCATTAAAGACGTCGCCCACGACAAAGTCGTACCTGGTGTTCGTCTTGCGCTGGATAAAGAACTGGCGGGCATCCATGTTATTGGTCTGGATGGTCGTGTTGCGTGGCAAGCCGAGCTCCTGATAAACCACCTCGGTGACCGCCGGGTCTATCTCCACGACGTCATTAACACTGCCGGGGTATACTGCCTCGAAGTACCGCGGCAAGGAGTAGCCGCCGCCACCGAGATGAAGCGACTTGAACGGTCGTCCGTCCTTATTAACATACTTTACAATCTGCTCGAATGTATTGAGATAGTTATATTTAAGGTCTTTCGGGTCATCCACCACGACATAGGCGTGTAACAGGTGGTCGAGGGAAAGTGCCTTCATTTTTCCATCCACGGTGTTTACCTGGATTGAGTAGTAGTTGGACTCCTTGGTGTAGGTCTCCTGCCATCTATCACGTAGCTGGAAAACGACTACACCGCCAAGGATAATGATTACCGTAATCATCCACAGTATGATATTCGCGCTCGAGAGAGCCCAGCGTCTCGGCGACTTCCAGGAGAACCACGCCAGCACCCCGGCAAGAAACAGGACGATTGCCACCAGCCAGACTATCATCCTCAAGCCGAACCAGAGAATGAAGAAGAAACCGGTCATGAAGGTGCCAAGAATAGCGCCAGCGGTAGACACGGCGTAGATGGTACCGACAACGCCGCCAGTGCGTCCCAGGTCCTCCAGAGTAAGCTTGATAACCAGGGGTGAGACCATGCTCAGGATGAACGCCGGCACAAAGAAGATGCAGGCGGTCTTCAGGGTGAAGTTAATCATCGGCGGCATGCCGCTGAACAGGTCCAGCCCGGTGACTATCTTTACAGCAGGCAATATAGCAACGGTGGCAAGACTTCCAGCGAGGAAGATGAGCACCAGAACCACATGCGATGCATACCTGTCTGCTATCCTGCCGCCGAGGTAGTTGCCAATAGCGATACTTGCCAGGATGACGCCTATAATGCTCGTCCAGGTATACAGCGAGACGCCGATGTGCGGAGCCAGGAGCCTCGCCGCTATCAGCTCTATGACCATGACGCAGAAACTGCTTATGAAAACAATGGCGTTTGCCTTCCATAATGTGGAGACACGGCGCCCCGCAATCGGAAGCCTCATGCTGTTCCTCCTCAAACGTAAATTGATTTATTGTATCACTTATGCCGCAAACAAACAAAAGTCTATCAAAGGGAGGCATCCGTATCGTCCTCCCACTCGCAAAAGATTACGTCAGCCCCAGATAGCATCCAGGATTTTGGTACTTATCACCCTTCGTACCGGTATAAACGCCGCTATCACAGCCACAACCAGTAAAATCAATCCTATCCTGGTCATGTGTGAAAAGTCCACGGAAAGGTACGCCTCGCCGAAAGGAAAGCGGAAGGGGAAGCGAGCTTCCAGTGGAACGACTCCATATATGAACACCGCACCGGCAATAGCGATGCCGACAATGCCATAAAATACGGCGCGTATCAGGTAAGATATAGTTATTGAATACGGGGTGATGCCGATGGCGCGCTGTATGCCAATCTGCCGCCGCCTGTTAGAGACATCTATATAGGTTACTATAAAGACGGTTATGCCAGCCACCAGGAGGTTGACCGTATTAAGTATGGCATTGATGACGTTGAAACTGTCGGTCATACTGCGAATGATGCCGGCATTATCCTCCCATGTCGTCAACTTGAGTCCGTTTTTGAGGTTTTTTATCTGGTCAACAGCCCACTGAACATCGGTATCTTTCGATAATTTGACCCGTATACTGCTGGCACGGTTTCGCGAGAGTGAATTGAGATTCCTGTACTCCCTCTCGGTTATGAAAGCCTGCAGGTCAGTTTGAAGAAACTCGGTATAAACAATACCCTTTACCGTGTATTTCTTTTGAAGCCCGCTATTGAAGGTGACCGTAATCCTGTCTCCGGCATGAACCTTGCGCAGGGAGCGATAGTAGAATTCTAGATTTTCACGGTCGCTTCCGGAGACCTGGACACCGAGAAGAATCTGGTCCAGGTCGCGGCTTTCCAGGTAGCTGCCTTCGATAAGATGCTCCCGAATGGTGAAAACCTTTGCGTCCTGTTCCGGACGGATAGCATAGATTACGGAGGTCACCCGATGGTCATCGTAGCTCAACTCGGCGCCGATGTTAGTTCTAGGACTGGTAGCCACAACGCCGTTAATCGCCTCTATCCTGGTGGCAAGACCATCCACATTATCTATCAGCGGGCTATCCTCGGCGGATTCCACCACGATGTGACCGGAGTAGGTATTCACCACCTTATCATTGGCGCCGCCGACCAGTCCACGTAGCAGACTGGGTACAAAGAAGAGGTTCAGCGCCACAAGCACGAGTATCAGGATGGTCAACAGGACAACGCCGACGTGCCCCCGCGTGATGGAGGTAAATGCCAGCAAAATGGCGACCTTCATAATTCTGGTCACACCAGCATAACCACCTTCTCTATTGTACCGTCGCTAAGCAGCACCAGGCTCCTGGCATACCTTTTATCTTCAGGGTCGTGTGAAACAAAGACGATAGTCAGACCCATCTCATGGTTTAGCTTTACCAGCGTCTCCATCACCATGCGGCTGGAAATGGTATCCAGATTGGCGCACGGCTCGTCGGCGAAGAGCACCCTGGGATTGTTGATTAAAGCGCGCGCAATTGCCACTCTCTGTTGCTCTCCGCCAGAGAGCTCTCTGGGGTAGTGGCGCGTCCTTGCGCCCAGACCGACCACCTCCAGCAGCTCTTTAGCACGCGCTCTATAGTCAACCTTTTTTTGCCCCAGCATCATGCCGGGAAGGTATACGTTCTGGTGCGCGGTGAGCTCACCAAGCAAGGCATACTCCTGGAAGACGTAACCCAGATATTTCAGCCGCAACCTCGCCCGCTCGCGTTCAGAGAGCCGGGTAACCTCTCTGCCGTCAAAGATTATTTTACCGGATGTGGGTTTGTCCAGGAGTCCCAGTTGCCGGAGAAGAGTGGATTTACCTGAACCGCTTCTGCCCATTATAGCGACCATATCGCCGTCGCCGACGGTAAAGGAAACGCCATCCAGCGCCCTCACCCCCACTCTACCCATATGATAAACCCTGGTCAGGTCCTGAATATCATACATATCTTATCCGATGATAGAAGCTTGCCTGACTGGAAGACGTCCATTTCCCCGGGTAAAATCTTTGATTACCCGTTACAGGCTATTTGAAATCACTGTTTCCGCACTTCCAACAGTTCGAATCCGCTCTCTTTGTCCTTGACACGCGTCACATTCACACCGGTGATTTCGTATAAAATGGCTTCACAGACCAGCCATGTACCGGCACCGAAGCGGAGACAGCCGGTAAGCGTCTGTCCGGAGCGCCCCAGCGCGGCGTGGATGTGGAGCACCGGCTTTCCTGACTCGTCAGGGGCGAGAACGCCAACGCCCACCACCTCATGTGCACCGTCTACAGGCAAGATTAGCGGGTCGGGCGGCATTTCATCCGTGCGCCGCGGACCGACAACCACCTGCCCGCTGCCGATGCCACCAACCAGGAGCACATGACCGGCGGTGACTCCGTTCTCTTCGGCGAAGCGCTCGATACAAGCGGGAACCGCGTCTCCGTGCTCAAGCCGCATCACAAATACCCTGCCTATTTTGCCCTGGGATGCCTTCATACTACGACTCCTGGTAAGCTCATTTCCACGTGACTCATAATGAGTATAACATCTCCGTGAATTAAATGGTGAGTCAAAGAAATGCTAAAAGGCATCCGCGAAACGACCAAAATCCCCCTCTAATCCCCCTTTGGCAAAGGGGAGCCTTGCCCTAAAAGTACTAAATTCATGTCATTCTGAGCGCAGCGAAGAATCCGTTCACGGTGAGTCCGTTCAGGATGAATCCGTCCTATCCCGCCCCGAGAACGGATTCTTCGTCGTTTCACTCCTCAGAATGACTTTTGAGGCAAAGCCGCAAAGGGGGAAAGAGGGGGATTCCAGTGCTTTACTTCGAGTTTCGCGGGGAGCTCCTTTACATTCCTTTATAACCGTACCGCCCGACTTTCTGGTATACTATTCGAGAGGCGCACTTTATTAGCAGGTCGTATCGAATTGCATAATACTTATTTTCACCTTCTTACGGTATTTCGTCACATTCATTGTTCATTACTATATTTTGAAGGCTAGCCCTGACAGGAGGAACGACAGCGTGATAAAAGAGATTAACTACCAAAAATGCACCGCGTGCAGTTATCCCATTGACCTTGCCCTGGACACCTTCATAGTTGACCTGGACGCCCCTATAACAGGGAAGGTTGAGAGGTCGCCGTGCCAGACCGGTTGTCCCGCCGGGGTAAACATACCGGGTTTCATCTACATGCTCAGGCAGGGCAGACCTGAGCAAGCCATCAGTCTGCTTCGAGAGGCTCTACCATTGCCCGCCATCACCGGGCACGTCTGCTTCCATCCCTGCGAGACGGTGTGCGCCCGCAATGAGGTTGACGAGGCATTGAACATCAACGCGCTGGAGCGCTTCACCGCCGATTACTGGCTCGAAGAAAAAGCACCGACTTTCCCGAAGCTCCATGAGCACAGGGTCGCCATAGCAGGCTCCGGACCTGCCGGACTCTCGGCGGCTTACTACATGGCAAAGCTGGGCTACCCAGTGACCGTCTTTGAAGCCATGCCAGCGACCGGCGGCATGCTGAGATACGGCATCCCTGAGTACCGGCTTC
>JAUYDO010000290.1 GCA_030691835.1 Dehalococcoidia bacterium
GGGACGCCTGTGCCACCATGATAAAGGGGACGCCTGTGCCACCATGATAAAGGGGACGCCTGTGCCACCATGATAAAAGCTAGACCTGGTGGCATCTCCCGATTCCTCGACTACCGAGCTGTCACATAATTTTGAAACAAGCTTTATTTTTTAGTCCCCTTCCCCTCGGCGAGGGGAAGGGGGGACACAGGGAGATAGGGTTCCTAATCCTTAACCTTATATATCTTGCACAGCATCGTCTTGGTTGGAGCGCCGCCAAAGCCGGATGAACTCTGGCATCCTGCGGGTATTAGCAGATTGACGTTGATGTCCCAGATGCCATAGAAATGGGGAGCTTTGCCCTCGGTCTCCGGCAGCCACCAGCCGTGAAGGGCATGAACCATCTTCGGATGCATGGCGGGCGAGTACCGGGCTTTCCTCTTTATCTTGCCGCGCACGCCCTCAATCCAGACCCAGTCACCATCATTGATACCCGATGATTTGGCGGTATCGGGATGAATGTCAACCGAAGGGTGGGGTTCTATTTCCCTCAGCCAGGGTATCTGGCGGTGCTCGCTGTGGAACATGACGCCACACCGCCTGCCCGTAATCATTATCAAAGGATACTCTTTATAAATGTCAGGGGTGCTTACCGGGCTTTCTATCTGCTCTTTATGGTGTGGCAATGGGTCGAGACCGTAGCTCTCAAACACGGTCGAGTAAAGCTCAATCTTGCCCGTCGGGGTGCGGAAGCCCGGCTTGCCGTCGGGACGCAGTAGCCCCTTTTCATACCGGCGATAAGGCGTGGTGGGATGTCCCTTGGGCGCCAGCGCCCAGACCTGCTGACAAAGCTGTTCATAGGTGAGTCCGGACGGTTTCAGCCTGGCGGTAAGCAGTTCTTTGACATTTTTAAAGGGTATTGCTTCGGGACTGAGTCGCTTTGCGAGCTCAAAGTCGATTTCCCAGTCCGGCTTGCATTCGTCTACGGTGAGCACCTTCTGGATGGCGTTCAGCGGTAAGCCCGTGCTGAAGACCGAGTCTTTCTCCGGGAAACTGGCTGCGGGCAGGACAATATCGGCGACAGCCTGAGCTGTAGGTGTCATGAAGACATCAACCACCACATTGAAATCAAGCTTGCGTACCGCTTCATAGTGGCGCCTGGGGTCCTGAGCCGTATTCGCCATGAAGTTGTTGGTCTGTATCCATATTCCTTTGATGGGGTATGGTTTTCCGGACTCCATCTGCTCCAAAATCATGGTTGGCTCCGCCCATGCCCTGAAGTTCTTTACCAGGGGATAGCGGTCAGCCCCGATTCTCTTCTTGCTCAGGTTGTCCACAAACTCCTGGCTGTAAAGTTGTAGAAGCTCCTGCGTGGAATAGGGATAGATGGTAACGCCATAAGGAGGACGGCAGATAACGTTGCCACCGGGTATATCCAGATTGCCCGTTATAGACCATAGGCAGGTCAGGGCATGAATGGTACTGGTGGCTTCGGCGTTGCTATCAAGGGGCTGTCCGAAGCGGATAGCCGCCGGCTTGCTTTCGGCGTATAGCCGGGCAGCGGCAATAATCTTGTCTCTGGGCACCCAGGTGATATCTTCCACCTTCTCAGGCGGAAATTGCTGGACTCTTTCCGCTAGCTTGTCGAAGCCGTAGGTCCATTTGTCCACGAATTCCTTATCATACAAGCCTTCGTTGATAATGACGTTAAGCAGACCCAGGGCTAAGGCTCCGTCCGTGCCCGGTCGCACCGGAAGCCAGATTTCGGCGCGGGAGGCTTCCCAGGTGCACACCGGGTCGATGACGATGAGCCTGGTGCCCCGCCTCATCATATCCACAACCCAGTGTCCGGTAAAATAGTGGTCGGTGCACTGACTGCCCTGCAGGTTTCTCGCCCAGGAGATAAGCACCTTCGGCGGAGTCCACTCCGGGTCATCATAGCGCCTGGGGAAGAACTGCGCCGCGTCCGGGAACGTGGCATCCCCCTCGATGGTGTGCATCGCCGCCAGCCTGGGAGTGAAGCAGGCAATCCCCGCCAGCCCGAAAAGAGACCAGTTGGGACTGCCGTAGGCATAAGCCAGGAAGATAATCGGGCCGCCGGCATCGCGCCCGGTCCCCTGAGCGAAGATTACAGACTCGGCGCCGTATTTATCCCTGATGTCACGCAGACGCTTTTCACAGGTATCAAAGGCTTCATCCCATGATATGCGCTGCCACTTGTCTTCCCCCCTCTCACCCATGCGCTTCAACGGATACTTCAGACGGTCGGGATGATAGGTATATTGGGTGAGCGCCAGTGCACGCGGGCAGAGCCTACCCTGAAAGAAGGGGTGACTCTCATCCCCTTCGCGCTGGAAGCATTCCGAACTGATGTTTGAAAAAAAGGATTTGATACCAGCTTTGCAAGCGCTTATGGATTAGTTCTTTCTCTGAGAAGGTTTTCACTCGCGACTGTGAAGAATACCAGTTGGAACCCATACAACAACACATGCATCAAGTTTAGTTCCTCCTGCAATATTTCGTGTCTAGAGTAAGGAGGCTTCTGTTCGGGGAAAAAGACTAATCCGGAGTAGCCACTAAGATAATCCCATTTGCCATGTGCAAA
>JAUYDO010000304.1 GCA_030691835.1 Dehalococcoidia bacterium
GGCGAGACACATGTGGTTCAGGTCAATAACTACTGGATTGATATTGTGCCTACCGGTGGCTACTTCCTCTTCAGTGACCACCTGGACCGTCCCGGTATGATTGGGGCGGTGGGCAAGATAACGGGTGATGCCAATATAAACATCAGTTATATGCACCTGGGCCGCCTCAAGGCGAGGGGGCAAGCTTTGATGATACTGGCCCTCGACGAGCCCTTGCCTGAAGAGCAGCAGCAGCAGATTCTGTCTATCCCGGGTGTCTACACGGTCAAACTGGTAAAGCTCTAGCCCGGTCACGGGATTGTTTAACCAGACGAAGTCGGAGGGATAGCCGGTAGTGAGACCGTTTAATGACTCAAATTGTCATGGCGAGGAGTCCTTCCAGGGAAGGGCTAAACAGTCTCTATGGTGAGGTCGTTTAGTAACCTATCCCCTTCAGGGAGAACCTTCTGGGTGAACCCTGCCTGTCCGCAAGATAATTTTTCCCATCCTGAATCAAGTTCAGGACAAGCTTTGCGCAAGATTTTATTGTTAAGGGACTAGATTATCTAGGTACTTTTTCTTGCGAATATACCATTGCCAAACGTACATTGTCAATAGGAGTTTGAAAGTAAGCTTTCTGTGAAACCATCATTCTAATGTCCCTCTCCCTCGATGGGGAGAGAGGACTGGATGTAAGGCGGCGACTTTCGCGGGAAACTATGAAAGTGGTCTGACGCGGCTACTTCAGCGGCAAATCGTAAATGCGCCACCTCTTGTAGTACCTGCAGCCAAAGAGCTCTATGATTTTGATTATGGCTGTATTGTCCTCAAGGATGAGCGATGCATCGCAATCAACATAGCCCTTTTTCACGACCCTGTCTGCAATCTCACTACCCACCACCGCCGGAATACCCAGGTTTCTGAACTCCGGCTTTATCCCGAAGAACATACCCCGGGTGTGCCGTATACGTTTCCGCATCCACAGCAACCTTATGAGCCTCACCAGGTCTGAATCGCCGTACCAGCGCCATCGCGGACGCAGGGCGTAGTTCGGGTCAGGGATAATGCCTATGACCGCCGCCGGCTCTCCGTTTACATAGGCAAAGCGCACCATCTCCGGGTCTATTATCAGGCGCAGTGAATCGGCGATGGCGTCTCCTTCCTCATCGGAGATAGGAAGGAACCCCCAGTTCTTTGCCCACGCCGCATTGTACAGCTTCACAATCAGTTGGACTTCCGCCCTCAAATCCTTAATAACAATCGGTCGGGTCTCGATACCAGTGCGGTCAACCTTCTTCGCCAGCTTCCTCATCAACGCTATGTTTATACCCCCATTTCCTCGTTTAGCTATATAGGCAAGATAGTCTTTGGTTTTTTTGAACCCGTAACGCTCCAGAAACTCAGCATAGTAGGGCGGATTATGGGTCAACTGGGAGGTCGGTGGATATTGAAACCCCTCTATGAGGACAGCCTGGCGCTCGTGCGTGGAGTTGGAATACTCGCCGGGACCGCGCAGTACCGCCATACCGCGCTCGGCAACCCATGTTCTAGCGCAATCCAGCAACGTGCTGGCTACCTCGTAGTCATTGATGACCTCGAAGAAGCCGAAGAAACCGAGCCAGGTGCCGTGATATTCGTTATATTCCCTGTTTATCGTCGCCGAAATCCGACCCACCGGCTCTTTGCCCCGCCATGCCATAAAGTGGGTGACCTCGGCGTGGCGATGGTAGGGATGCTCCGGAGTCAGCAAACCCTTCACGCCCAGCAGACGACTGCCCAGCAGTTCGGCGTCGAGCTGCGGAGTCCAGCAGGGGTCCCCTTTATAGAGCCGCCAGTGGAACTTGACGAAATTCTTGAGCCTCTTGTCTCCGAGAGGAATCTCTTCAACTGTCAACTTTTCAGCCATATACTCACCTTGCCTGATGGAATAAATTAGTAATACTTTATCCCCATGACCCGCGTTAGTCAAGTGCGAGTTTACGTATACTGCTCCCCAGTAAAGGGGGAGTTTTTTATAGGGTCTGAACCCCTCTTAAACAATCCGGTTCTCACCTCCGCTTCTCAGAATGACAGAGGATAAGATTGCACTAATGCTCTTATATTGATATAATTTAAATCGGTTTTTGCTACATCGGAAGGTGAATATTTATGACCTGTTATGAAGAGACCAGGCACACGCCTGAAGCCGAAAAGCTGGAGACGGTGAGGCACTCCGCCTCTCACATCATGGCTGAGGCGGTGCAGTCGCTTTTCCCCGGCACAAAGTTCGGCATTGGTCCCGCCATTGAGAATGGCTTTTACTATGACTTCGAACTGCCGCGTCCGATGAGTCCCGAGGACCTGCCACAAATTGAAGCCAAAATGGCAGAAATAATCGCCTCGAACCAGCCCTTCATCAGGCAGGAAGTAAGCAAGGAAGAAGCCAGAAAGCTCTTCTCCGGTCAGCCCTACAAGCTGGAGCTGATTGATGAGCTACCGGATGCCCAGGTCACTGCCTACCGTCAGGGCACCTTCACCGACCTGTGCCGCGGTCCTCATGTCAGCGCTACGGGTGAGGTTAAAGCCTTCAAACTGATAAACATCGCCGGGGCATACTGGCGTGGTGACGAGCACCGTCCCATGCTCCAGAGGATATACGGAATCGCCTTTGAAAGCAAAGCTGTGCTGGACGAGTATCTCAGACAGCTTGAAGAAGCGGCAAAGCGCGACCACCGGAAGCTGGGCAAAGACCTCGACCTCTTCAGCCTGCATGATGCCGCCGGTCCGGGGCTGGTCTACTGGCATCCCAAGGGAGCCACGGTGCGCCGCATCATCGAGGACTTCTGGAAGGCGGAGCACATAAAACGCGGCTACGATATTGTCTACACGCCGCACATAGGCAGGATTGACCTGTGGAACACCAGCGGGCACACGAGCTTTTATAAAGAAAATATGTATAGTCCTATCGATATAGAAGGACAGCTTTACATCCTGAAACCGATGAACTGCATCGGGCACATATTAATATACCAGACGGCTCTGCGCAGTTACCGTGAGCTACCGATT
This sequence comes from Dehalococcoidia bacterium, assembly GCA_030691835.1. GTDB lineage: Bacteria > Chloroflexota > Dehalococcoidia > Dehalococcoidales > UBA3254 > JAUYDO01. The sequence goes on from JAUYDO010000304.1 coordinate 3,025, forward strand.
CGCTATGCCGAGCTTGGTACCGTTTACCGCTACGAGCGCTCGGGCACACTGCACGGCTTGTCGAGGGTCAGGGGCTTCACCCAGGACGATGCCCATATCTTCTGCCGCTTTGACCAGCTAGAAGATGAAGTGGTGGCAGTGCTGGAGCTCGCCTGCTTCATGATTGACACCTTCGGCTTCAGCAAATATAAGGTGATGCTCTCCACAAGACCGGAGAAATACGCGGGCAGTCTGGAGATGTGGGAAAAGTCAACCGCAGTGCTTGCCAGTGCCCTGTCCCGGATGAATATCGACTACAAGATAGACCCGGGGGAGGGCGTGTTCTATGGTCCCAAGATAGACATCAAGTTTGAAGACGCCCTTGGCAGGGCGTGGCAGGGTCCAACCATCCAGGTAGATTTCAATAATCCCCAGCGCTTCAGCGTCACCTATATTGGTGAGGATGGGAAGGAGCACACGGTGGCTATGGTACACCGCACCGTCCTGGGCAGTATGGAGCGCTTCATGGCTTTACTGACAGAGCATTACGGCGGCGCTTTCCCGGTGTGGCTGGCTCCGGTTCAGGCGGTAATTATTCCCGTAGCTGACCGCCATGTGGAATATGCCCGTAAACTGGGGAGTGAGCTGAAGGGTGAGGGCATAAGGGCCGAGGTTGATGCCCGGTCGGAGCGGATGAACCTGAAGATAAGACAGGCGCAACTGGCTAAGATACCTTGTATGCTGGTGGTGGGTGACAAGGAGGTAGCCGCCTCCACCGTCGCCGTGCGCCCGCGCCGCGGCGGCCAGCAGACGCAGTCCTTCGCCGAGTTCAAGGCTATGCTCCAAAAATCGATATGTGACAAAGCACTGGATTTTGCATTATAATTTGATAAATATGGGGGAATATGTTATAGTTTTTCCTCGTAAAATGTTTATACCGGAGGTAAACAAAGCATAATTAAGAAACTGCGTGTAAATGAAGGTATCAGGGCCAGGGAAGTCCGCGTTGTGGGCGAGAAGGGCGAGCAATTGGGGATTATGCCGACTTACCAGGCACTGGACCTGGCGAGGAAAAAGAACTTAGACATGGTGGAGGTGGCTCCCACCGCTGTACCTACGGTATGCCGTATTATGGACTACGGTAAGTTCAAATACGAGCAGGCAAAGAAAGAGCGGGAGATGAAGAAGGGGCAGAAGGTTGTCGATATAAGAGAAATCAGAATACGCCCCAAAATCGGGGAGCACGATTTTAATGCCAAAGCCAGACAGGTTAAGAAGATGCTGGAGGGCGGGGATAAGGTCAAGGTAACAGTGATGTACCGCGGGCGTGAGATAACCCACACAGACATTGGATTCAAGCTCCTGCAAAAGCTTATGGCGTTGTTGCAGGGAGTTGCGGTTATAGTTAGACAGCCGTTTATGGAAGGGCAAAGGATGTACATGATTCTGTCGCCGTCTCCCAAACAACAGGCTAAATCCAGGGAAAAAGAAGAAAAGATGAAGGAAGCGCCAAAAGAAAAGGAAACTGTAGATGCCAAAAATTAAAACCCATAAAGGTGCCAGGGACCGCTTTAAGGTTACCGGCACGGGAAAACTTATGCGCACCACCGGTGGCAAGAGTCACCTGCGCCGGAACCGCTCAAAGAGAGCCAAACGGCTCTATGACGGGATGGTACCTGTCAGCTCTGCTGATGCGAAAAGAGCCAGGAAACTGGTACCTTACATGAAATAGCTAGGAATCCTATTGAACTAGGGGGAGACTACTTTGACACGTGTAAAGAAGAATGTTGCGGTAAGAGCCCGGCATAAGAGATTGCTGGCGTTAACCAAGGGGCAGAGGGCGACCAGGCACGCGCTGGTCAAGAGAGCCCACGAAGCCATGATGCATTCCTTGAAGTATGCGTACTTCCATCGCAAGGAGCGCAAGGGCGACATGAGGCGGTTATGGATTGTGCGCATCAGCGCCGCCGCCAGGGCTAACGGTGTTACCTATAGCCAGCTCATGAACGGGCTGGAAAAGGCAGGCATTGACATCAACCGCAAGGTGCTTGCTGATTTAGCGGTCACCGACCCTATCGCTTTCGCCAGCATACTGGCGTCCGCCGGTTTCAGCAAGAACTAGATTCTGGCAGGATTGGTCTTTATATTTTCCCTCTCCCCGCCCTGGGGGAGGGAAAATACTTTGTTTGTGGGTACCGAAATGCTGAAGCAGCTGGAAGAAATAAAACAAAAAGCTCAGCAGGAGATGGACGCCGTCAAAGACGCCTCTGCGCTGGAGTCTTGGCGCGTTCGCTATCTGGGCAAAAAGAGCGAGCTTACCCGGGTCCTGCGCGGTCTGGCTTCTCTACCCATCGAGGAGAGGAAAGCGGTAGGCGCTTTCGGCAATGAGCTGAAAAGTCATTTGGAAGAGGTCTACCAGCTCAAAGAGATGGCGCTGAAGGAAGCCCAGCTTAAGGCTTCAGCGGCGAGAGAAGTCATTGACATCACTCTGCCCGGGCGGCGTTTGCCGGTGGGACATCTGCATCCTATAACCCAGACGATAAACGAGATATGCGAGATATTCACATCGATGGGCTTTGGGGTTGTTGACGGTCCCGAGGTGGAGTGGGACTACTACAACTTCGAGGCGCTGAACATCCCGGAGGGACACCCGGCGCGCGACAACATGTCATCTTCGTGGATAGACCACAAGGCTGAACCGGGCGGGAGACGTATGTTACTGCGCACGCACAATACCGCGGTGAGCGCGCGCATGGTGGAGACCCTGAGACCGCCCATCCGCGTGGTCAGCCCGGGCAAGGTCTATCGCTACGAAGCCAGCGATGCTACGCACACGCCTATGTTTCACCAGATTGACGGTCTGGCTGTGGACAAGGGTATAACCATGGCTGACCTGAAGGGCACGCTCTACGAGTTCGCCAGGCGCTTCTTCGGCGAGGACCGGCGGGTGCGTTTCCGCTGTGATTATTTCCCCTTCGTGGAGCCGGGGGTGGAGATGGCGGTGGAGTGCGCCGTGTGCCACGGCGGCGGCTGTCGCCTGTGCGGCAATAGCGGCTGGATTGAGATACTGGGCGCGGGCATGACCCACCCGCATGTGCTCCAGCGCGGAGGCATTGACCCGGAGGTATATCAGAGCTATGCCTTTGGTATAGGCATAGAGCGCCTGCCCATGCTGCGCTACGGCATCGATGATATAAGGCTGTTTTACGGCTGTGACCTTAGATTCTTGAGGCAGTTCTAAGATGAGAGTCTCACTCAAATGGCTTAAGGATTATGTTACCGTCACCATCCCTCCCGCCGATGTGGCGGAGAGACTGACCATGGCTGGGTGCGAGGTAAAGGGGCTGGAGACCATTGGCGGGGAGTGGGAGAATATCCTGGTGGGGCAGATAACCGCCGTGAATCCGCACCCGAACGCCGACCGCCTGAGGCGGACTACGGTTAACCTCGGCAAGGAACAGCAGACGGTGGTCTGCGGAGCGCCAAACGTCAGGGTGGGTGATAAGATAGTTTTTGCCCGCACCGGCGCCAAGCTGATGGACGGTCATACCGGGCAGGTCTTCCGCCTTAAGGCGGCTAAGATTCGCGGCGTTGAGTCCGCGGGCATGGTCTGCTCGGAAAAGGAACTGGGCTTATCTGAGAACCACGCCGGTATTATGGTGTTGCCGCCTGATGTGCCCGTTGGCATGCCATTGACTGACCTTATCGGTGATACTATCTTCGACCTTGAAATAACACCCAACCGACCTGATTGTTTGTCAGTAATAGGTATTGCCAGGGAAGTGGCGGTACTAATCGGCAAAGCCGTCTGTCTGCCTGAAGTAAAATATGAAGAGTCGGAGCCACCTGTTTCGGAGCAAATGTCAATAGAGATTGTTGCTCCGGACCTGTGCCCGCGGTACTGCGCCAGCCTCATCACCGGCGTGCAGGTAAAGCCCTCTCCCAACTGGATGCAGGAGCGATTGCTCGCCTGCGGCATGCGCCCCATTAACAACGTGGTGGATGTAACCAACTACGTGATGCTGGAGTACGGACAGCCCCTGCACTCTTTTGACTATCACACCATCGGGGGCAGGAAGATAATCGTGCGCCGCGCCTATGAGGGCGAGAGCATAATCTCGCTGGATGGGGTCGAGCGTGCGCTGACCCCGGATATGCTTGTCATCGCCGACGAGAAGCGGGCGGTAGCCATCGCCGGCGTCATGGGCGGCGCCAACACCGAGGTCTCCGACCAGACAACCGCCATACTTCTTGAAGCGGCGAACTTTAATCCACCGAGTATACACAGCACCGGAGACGTCCTGCGTCTGCCCAGCGAGGCGCGCTATAGATTTGAGCGCGGTATCTCTCCCGAGCTAGCCATGTACGCCCTGAGGCGAGCTACCCAGCTTATCGTGGAGCTAACCGGCGGCAAAGCGGCGAAGGGTTTGGTTGACGTCTATCCCGGCAAAAAGGCAAAAGAGCCGGTCACGCTTTCCGTTGATAAGGCGCGGAGACTGCTGGGCATTGACTTCGGCGCGGAGCGGATGGTGCGCACACTGAAGTCGCTGGGTTTTGAATGCGAAATCACTGATTCACAGATAAAAGCCACCCCGCCGTACTGGCGCAGTGACATCCGTCTCGAGGTTGACGTCATAGAGGAGATAGCCCGCATCATAGGCTACGACAAGATACCGGCAACTCTGCTCGGCGAGCCTTTGCCGAAGCAAACCCCCGACCCGATGCCGGGTCTCAAGCGCGAGGTCAGGTCGGCGCTGGTGGCTTACGGTTTCACCGATGTGCTGAACTTCTCGCTCACCGGCATGGACATGATGAACCGGCTGATGCCTGAGCCGCATGCCATCGAACCTGCGCCCATCAGGGTGGCGAACCCCATGACGGCGGAGATGGAGTATTTGCGCCTGAACCTGCGCGCCGGACTGTTGGCGGCTTTCGCCGCCAACAGGAAACACGAAGACGGCAGCATCAGGCTATTCGAGATGGGGAAGGTTTATATTCCCAGGGGTAAAGGTCTACCCGATGAGCGCGAGAACGTCTGCGGCGTTATGGGCGGCTTCAGGCTGGAGAAGTCGTGGCAGGAAAGCGAACCGCTCGATTTCTTTGATGCCAAGGGAGTGGCTGAAACCCTGTTTCAGAGACTGGGACTCGAAGCTGCCTTTGAGACGTCTTCTGACGACAGCCTGCACGCCAACAAACAGGCGGCTATTATAGTAGCCTGTGAGAAGGTTGGTGTGGTCGGTGAGGTGCACCCCAGGGTGCTGGCGGCTTTCGAAATCAATGAGCCTGTATACCTGCTGGAGATTGACCTCAGGACCCTTTTGCCTCTATCTATGGCACAGAGGGAGTACCATCCGGTGCCGCGCTTCCCCGCCATCGTCAGGGACATGGCGCTGGTCGTGGATAGCGGCGTCACTCACGCCAGGGTGCAGAGCATAATCAAGAGCTTCCCGCTTGTCGAGAAGGCTGAGATATTTGACGTGTATGCGGGTGAACAGGTATCTGTCGGTAAGAAGTCTATGGCTTACCGGTTGACTTTCAGGTCTGCCGACCAAACCCTGACCGATGACGATGCCAGCCGGGTGCAGGAGCAAATCCTTAGCAAACTAATAGCCGAAGTCGGTGCCGTACTGCGGGGTTAAATTCTGGCAGTATTTTAAAAATTGTGCGGGAATCCTTGACTTCGGCGTATGGCTGTGATAGACTGATATTTTGGATTTACTTCATCTCGAAGGTAGAGGGAACATAAAATTCGCTCTATCGCTAATGGATGAGCTAAAACCTCATCCATTAATGTTGTGAGGAGTCGAAGGGAAAAGATGCCAACTGTAAATCAACTGGTCCGAAAAGGGCGCAAGGGACTTAAGAAAAGGGTGAAGGCGCCGGCGCTCCGCTACGTGTTCAACCCGCTTAAGAACAAGACGGAGATGCTGGAGAAGGGGTCTCCACAGAAGAGGGGAGTCTGCCTTATCGTGAAGACGATGACGCCGAAGAAACCCAACTCCGCACTGCGCAAGATAGCCAGGGTGAGGCTGACCAACGGTATGCAGGTCACCGCGTACATACCCGGCGAAGGACATGATTTACAGGAGCACTCCGTAGTGCTCATTCGCGGCGGCAGGGTTAAGGACCTGCCGGGCATCCGCTATCACATTGTGCGCGGGGCACTGGACAGCGGCGGCGTGGTAAACCGTAAGCAGGGTCGCAGTAAATACGGTGCCAAGCGGCCTAAAGAGGGCGCCGCTGAAGCCGCCTAAACTTGAGGAGAAAAAATGCCGAGACGTGGTGTAGTTGCAAATAGACAGCCGCTGCCTGATGCAAAATACAATAACCTGAATATGGCTAAGTTCATAAACAAGATGCTGTTATGCGGAAAGAAAGCCACCGCTGAGGGAATAGTGTATGGCGCTATGGGCATTATAGAGAAGCAGGAGAAGACAGACCCGGTGACCGTGTTTGAGCAGGCACTGAAGAATGCCACTCCGCTTTTGCAGGTCAAGGCACGCCGCGTGGGTGGCGCTACTTACCAGGTGCCGGTAGAAGTCCCCGCCGACAGGGCCCTCAGTCTGGCTATGCGCTGGCTGATTTCATCATCCAGGTCGAGGTCAGGTAAGTCAATGGAGGCGAAGCTTGCTGCTGAGCTCACCGACGCCTTCAAGGGACAGGGGCCGACGATTAAGAAGAGGGAGGATACTCATAAGATGGCGGAGGCTAACAGAGCCTTTGCACATTATAGATGGTGATATGGTAGGAATAATTTCAAAATCGAACAAGAACTCCAGGAATTTGGAGTCAGAGGCTAAGGACAGG
>JAUYDO010000010.1 GCA_030691835.1 Dehalococcoidia bacterium
AAAGAGACGCCGGACTGCCGCATCAAGTCGTGCGTGGGCTGCGGCTTCGAAAGCTGGCATCCGCTGTGTAAGCGTGGGTAAGGTGTAGTTTTCAGCTTTTAGCAGTCAGCTTTCAGAGCCACCCCGCACCCCTTACACAAAAACTGATAGCTGATAGCTGATAAGTCACGGGTCCTCAACCAGCTTCTGACCGGCGAGGTATGCCTGTTTCATGGCGTCCGCGTGCTTGAGTATAGCGCCCTTCTCGTCAATGGCAGAGAACAGCAGGTCGCCGGCATAGGTCACATTCATCGTCCGGAACAGGGTCTTGATAGTTACCAGCGCCGGCTCAAAGAGATTTGGCACCTTCCGCCCTCCAACGGATATGAAGAAGCCCTTCCGCTCCCGGTTATCGCCCAGCGGCGGTATCTTCAGCACGTACTTGCATGCCCATAGAGCCTGGCAGCGGTCAATCATCGCTTTCATGTGGGCGGTAACCGTCATGAACTGGATGGGGGAAGCCAGCACAATGCGGTCTGACTCGCGGAACTCCTGGTAAATCATCTGCATGTCATCGGGAATCTTGCACTTGCCCTTCGCCAGGCAGGCGTCACAGTGCTGACAGGGTTCAATCTTTAGCTCAGGCAGTATCAGAGTCTTTACCTCCGCTCCCTTGCTGGCGGCGCCCCTTAGCACCTCATCCAGCAGGGTGTCGGTATTGCCGCCGCGCCGCGGACTCCCGGCGATGCCCAGCACCTTCATGCCAGCTCCTTTTCCATTTGACTCAGTATCTCGGTTTCCCTTGCCTGCATCTTGCGTTTCATGTCCGCTTTCTCGTGGTCATAGCCCAGGAGGTGCAGGACGCCGTGAATGATGAGGATGGCTAACTCTTTTTTTACCGGGTGCCGTTGCTCTTCAGCCTGAATAACCGCCTGCGGGTAGGAAATCAGCACCTCGCCGATGTGCAGTACCTGGTCCGGCGCGGTGACGAAGGGCGGCTCCTCGGTCTTTTGCTCGGACATGGAGAAGGCGAGGACGTCGGTAGGTCTGTCCTTGCCCCTGTAGTCGCGGTTAAGCTCCTGGAGCCTTTCCTGTCCGGAGATGACCAGGCTGACCTCAGAGTTGGGCGGCACGTTTTCCGCTACTAAAGTCCTTTCGACAACCCTCACCAGCCAGCTTACAGCAGGCTCAATGGCTATTCCTTCTTCAATCAAAACATTGACTTCTCTCTCCGTAGCGAATTTGTGCAGTGCTTCCTCGGAAATCTGAGTCATAGCTTCACCTCCGGTTTCTTAAATGGCTTCTGGTTGCATTATATAATATTGCCCGGCTGTTGCAAGTAGGTTTGGTGTTAAAACAACCATGCGGTAATAGTTTTCACCGAATAAATGTTATAATTTCTCTAATGGACTGGCAGAGCTATTTCACCGCAATAGTGAACTCGCTGGATATTACCTCCGGAATCAACCTTAGTGTGATTTCCGCTATACTGGTACTTACCCTGCTCGGTGAAGCGAACATACAGATACCGCTATTGATAGAAGCTGTGTGGTTAGTGGTGGGCTATCAGGTTGACGTCAATACCAGCCCCCTATCCATAATGAACCTGGTAGTTACTTTGCTGGTCGCACAGATAGGCAGGCAGATTGGCATAGCCGGTATATACTATGCCCTCAGGGCAGTGAACAATCCGGTCTCCGGGTTCTTCATGAAACGAGTCCAGCACAATAAATATTTTAAGAAATACGTTTCAGGTGGGAGCCTGTGCGACTCCAAATACCTTTCCCTGACCTCAGCTACTGTAGGAATGCTCACCCCGCTCAACCTCCCCATAAAGGTCCTGCTGGTCTTCGCCAAAAAGCTGAAGGTGCTGCTGGTTGGGACTCTGCTGGCAGGACTGGCATTCGATGTCACGTACATTGTGATGGGCGGTGTGTTTCATGCCACCACGCTGGACCTGTATTACATGCCTATCTTCCTGCTCATCGGCTTCGGTATATTCATTATCGTCAGGTGGAAGTTCATAAAGTGATTTTCAACAAGGACTATTTTGAGAAGGTCTTTGATAAGGAGAGTCCCTGGGGCTACTCCACCTCCGAGTACGAGAAGAAGAAGTATCTCAGGCAGCTCGAAGCCATAGTGCGGTGCTGTCGCGAGCCGAAGAACATCCTGGAGGTGGGGTGCGCCGAAGGTATTCACACGGCGATGATTGCGCAGGCGTTCCCGGGCGCCCGGATACTGTGCGTGGACATAGCCACCCAGGCTATCGAGAGGGCTAAAAAGACGTGCGACTGCTTCAAAAATGTCGAGCTGATGGAAGGGGATATAATAGAGCTTTTCAGCCGGGGAAAGCTACCCTCGCATAAGTTCGATGTCATAGTCCAGAGCGAGTGTTTGTATTATCTTTTCCCCACGCTATTGTTCAGGATGGACCTGGTCAGCTATTTGAGAGGAATGGCACGGACTTTGACCGACGAGGGCATATTTGTGACTTCCAACGGAATCAACGCGGTGACCCGAAATGTCATGGGCATCTACTACCTGATACTGAAGAGGTACTGTGCGCCGGTGTTCAGTGCTCAGTACCGCGAATGGAACGAATACCGCAACAAGCACGTCACCTACGATTTGAGGGTGTTCAGAAAGGTTAACCGGCGGGAGCGGATTCAGGAGCCGGAACTGGCAGCCCAGGCGCCGTGACGGGTAATATTCTACTTGAGGAAGAGTAATGATGAGTAATAAAAAAAAATTGAAACCAACTCCTGTGAATGAGAACCTTCTGGATGAACTTTACCGTAAGGGATATGAAAGAATCCCCGAAGAGCCGGAGATAGGCGGAATCCAACTGGAGATTATGAGGGAGATTTTGGACCCGGAGTAGTGGTAAAGATTTCCGCTGAAGAAAAAATCTAACTCAACCCCTAACTGACAATTAGTATTAATAAAAATTGTGCATAAATATAACGGGAATAGCACTATTTTCAATCACGTTGTTACGACAACTTCTTAATAGATTTGTACCATACGCCATCTAGGAAAGCATCCTTTACATCTTCGTGGACGATGTCACCATCCTTCGAAACTACTCTGTGCATAGTACAAAGATATTCTGACCTTTCGTTATAATAGGTGATTGTCTGGCTTAGTCCATCTTTCAATATCTTCGCCGGAACTTCATGCCGCTTCCTGGATAACAGTGCATTGGCGTGGATTCGTTCCCAATAGTTGCGCTTCTTAAGTGCGCCAACTAATTCCTCTTGCCCCAATTCTTGAAATTCTTTCATTTTCCGACTATAATCTCTGTGTAACCTAATTGGGGGATAATAAAAATGGCAGAAAAAAAGTATAAGGAACTACTGAAACAATTCGTTTCGGGTGAGATTGATCTGAAGACGCTAAGAGACTTCATGGACGAACGTCTTTTTGAGTTGCGCCTATCTCCGGACACCAAAGAGGGGCAAGAGAGCGAAACACTATCCGCTCTTGAACTGCTCATATTAGAGGTAGAGGATGGTTTCAGAACTTTGGAAGAAGTATATGCACGGGCCCAATTGGCTCTTATAGATTTGGATAAAGCCAGTGTTGACATATCAATTGCCTTGAATGCTCCTAGGGAACAACCTTCTGAGTATACCCAAGTTGCTTCGTTCTCTGAAACGCTCAATTTCAACCGGGAGGACCTTGACCCGGTGGTAACCCACCGCTACCGCTGGCAGGTTGGCTTGGCAGGATCTGGGGCATGTAAACAACTCTGAATGGTATTTTAGTCAAACGTACATCGTTTAGGTAGATGTGTATCCAGTAGATTCCGGTTTGGTCGAATTTAATGGTCATCATACCTGCTATATCAATCCCTCGGTCCTCTTCGCCCTCAAATAAGATAGTGTGAATAATAGGAGGCAGTTTTTCTCCAGAAGGCTTAATAAATTCAATCTTGAGAGCCATCGTACCCCGTGCCCTTCCAGCCTTAAATCTTAAAAATAATGTCAAGCTATAATCAAATGGCTCCATTTCCGTTGGTGGATTCGGACTTGCTATGCTCCTAGTTACACGGTCAATAATGCGAATAACCGATTTCACACCATCTTTTTCCTCAAGTA
>JAUYDO010000051.1 GCA_030691835.1 Dehalococcoidia bacterium
AAAGGAGGCTCTGCGCAGTATTCGATAAGGTATAAGTCAGCAAGCCGCCGGTGAAAGACTCGGCAACAGCCAGAAACAGAGCCCGTGCAATAAGCAGTTGCCCGGCAACCTCTTCCATTTTGTCATCGTCGGAGCCCCATATTGAATCACCCATAATGGCTTTTATTTCGGCTTCCCGTTTTGAAATCATTTCCTAAGCCTGTTCTTTTTGCGCTGACTTGGCGGTTATACGCAGATTGATGCCATCCTGCTTCGCATAGGTAGCCAGGGTGGGGTTGGCAGAAGATAGGCGATAGCAATTCGTCCACCGTGGACTCGGCTACGCCGAAGGTCTTGATGACGCGGGACAGGATGATGCCCCCGGTCTTGTCTTTCAATCTGGGAAGTATCGCGTTTTGCCACATGTGCCGCATCTCGCCGGGAGGTCCGGGCATCGCCACAATTACCCTGCCGTCCCTCTCCACCCACCACCCCGGCGCCGTGCCCAGGGGATTCAGGATTGCTGTTGACGACGGGATAAGGGTCGCCTGTTTGAGGTTGTTCGGGGACATCTGTATACCGCGCTGGGTGAAGAAGCTGACAAGACCCTGCTTCAGCGCCTGGTCTACATATAGCTTTTCACCCAGAAGCCCGGCGATAACTTCCCGGGTAATGTCACCCTGCGTGGGTCCCAGACCGCCGGTGGTGAGAATAAGCTCCGACCTCTGCCACGCCTGTCTCAGAGCGGCTGACAACCTCTCATAGTTGTCCCCGACCGTGGATATGAAATAGAGGTCAATCCCCAGCAAGGCTAACTGGTTTGCCAGGAACTGAGCATTGGTATCGAGGATTTCGCCGAGCAGAAGCTCGGTGCCTGTGGCAATAATCTCCGCTTTCATGTGATTCTCATCTGTTCCGCTGAACAATGGGCGCTACTGCCATTGTACTGAAATGAGGTACCGTACTGCAACAAAAAGTAGGGGCAAGCCCCAGTGCTTGCCCAGAAAACGGGCAACCACAGGGGGTTGCCCCCTACATTAATATATTTTGGGTTCCGGGCTTATCCGGGTTACGGCATCGGGAAGTAGGTGTTGAAGACGGTGAAAATAGCCGGAATGGAGACGATGGAGAAGATGAAGCTCGCCAGTATGAACTGGTTGGTTATCGCGCGGTTGCCGCCCTCCCGCTCCGTAACTATCGGTATTCCGGTGATTGGCGGCACCGCCGCCTGGAGAATCATTATCAGAGCGATATTGTAATCAGGACGCAGGAGAATAAGTATTCCCAGAAAAGCCAGCGGGAATACTATGTTCTTCACCAGTACAAACTTGGCGACTTCGCCGGTAAACAGCTTACCCCTCCTGTGGAAATCCATGTACAGACTGCCTCCCAGTATAAGCATGAGCAGGGGAAGCGCCATCGCGCCCACAATGTGGAATATAGAGACGAAAAACGGCGGCAGATAGCTCGATACCGAAAAGAGGCGCAACGCCATAGCGACAATGGTGATGACGAGCACCGGATTGACTATCCTTCTCCAGTTGAGCTTGTGCTCCTTCTCCGCACCGGGCTTGTTTCTGAAAAACAGGTGATACGTGCCGAAGTACAGGGACGGATGGAGGACTATGAAAATAAAGAGCTGAGCCAGGTAGTGCGTGTCCTTACCGAAAATGCCGGTTATTATTATGAGTGGGAAGAATATCCCGTTCTGGAAGAACAGACTCAGGGCGAACTCACTGCGAGTACCCCGCCGGGAAACGAACATGGTAACGGCAGTTAAGACTGCGACGACCGCCGTGAAAAAGAGCCACCACAGCGGCAGTTGCCACCACTCCGGGTATTTCGCCGGAGCGAAGTCCAGCATTATGTTGGCGAAGACCAGGCTGGGCAGGGCAATATCGATAGCGAGCCTGGAGAGGACACCGATTACGTTTTCAAGGATGATACCTCTCCTGGCAATCCAGAATCCCAGCACGCCGATGCCCAGGAGCGTGACCACCGGCTGAAACACGACATTGAATATGTCCATTGTTATAAAAAATTGATAAATATTTGTCCTGGATTCATTATATAGTATTTTATGACCAGGTAATTTTTAATTGACGCGAACGACTATTTACAGTCGCACTCTTTTGAATTATGATGTAACTGAGCGATGATTCAGGCTGAGGAACGAGCATGGTTGTTGAAGCAGAAAAACTTAAAACAGTCCTGTATTTCAATGGTCTCAGCGCGGACGAACTGGAACAAATTAAACCATACATCTCCGAGAAGACGGCTGAGAAGGGTGAAATATTTCTCTTTGAGGGTGAATGGTCCGACTACCTCTATTTCCTGATTCAAGGTCTGGTTAAGGTCTACAAGACATCACCCGAAGGCAAGGAGCAGATACTGCACTTCGCCAACCCAGGTGAGTCGTTGAACGACGTCTCTACCTTCGATGGCGGTCTGAATGCCGGCAGCATGTTTGCCATGACCCCGCTACTTCTCTACACCGTTAAGAAGACCGACCTCAAGGACATAATACTCCGTAATTATCCCATTACCTGTTTCAACGTAATCAAGACGCTGGCAAACCGGGTGCGCCGTGACTCCACGCTGGTAGAGGAGCTTTCCTTCAATCCGGTAATCGGCAGGCTGGCAAAGCTACTATTAAAATACGCAGAGGGGGAAATGCACCTCACGCAGCAGGATATGGCCGCCGCCGTGGGCACCACCCGCGAGGTGGTCAACCGCTCGCTGAGGGTACTTGAGGATAAGGGTATAATACGCCTTGTTCGCCACCGCATCGAAATCATTGACCGGGAAGTCCTGAAAGAGATAGCTAAGACCACTTCGGAGCTTGCTAAGCATATAGAAGCCGAGTCTCATCGGCAACGCCAGCCAGGCCCGGGAGAAACAGGTTGACCTTTGCCGATAAACTAAGCGAAGCGATACGGAAGAATGATAGCCTGGTCTGCGTCGGGCTTGACCCCGACCCCAGGCTCATGCCCGAAGGAATCACCGTTTTTGATTTCAACAGGGCTATCATTGACGCCACCGCGGACCTGGTGTGCGCCTATAAACTGAACCTCGCCTTCTATGAAGCCCTCGGCGATGAGGGCATGGACGCCCTGAAGCGCACCGCCAGACACATTCCCGCGGGCATCCTTTCAATAGGCGACGCAAAGCGCGGCGATATCGGCAACACGGCGAAAGCCTACGCGCAAGCCGTTTTCTCCATACTGGGCTTCGATGCCACCACCGTGAACCCGTACCTGGGCTTTGACTCCGTAGAGCCTTTCCTCCAGTACAAAGATAAGGGCGTCTTTATACTGTGCCGCACCTCAAACGCCGGCGCCATCGATTTCCAGGCTCTACGCTGTGAGACTGAGCGGGGCATGCGCCCCCTATTCCAGGTAGTAGCCGACAAAGCCGAAAAGTGGAACACCATCGGCAACATCGGACTGGTGGTCGGCGCTACCTACCCCGAAGAGCTGAAGCTGATACGCGATGAGCACCCCAACTTGCCATTGCTGATACCGGGCATAGGCGCGCAGGGCGGAGAGCTGAGCCTTGCTGTCCGCTACGGAGTCAATGCTGATGGCGAGGGAGCGATTATCAATTCCTCACGGCAAATCATCTATGCCTCACGCGGTAAGGACTTCGCCCAGGCGGCTGAGAAAGCGGCAAGAACGCTCAGAGACCAGATAAACCAGCACCGGGCACACTCTACATCACACTAGAATATCGAGTTGATTATGTATTCAGAAAATTTACAAATAGAACAGAACGAAATATTAAACTTGGTAGATAGATTAAGACGACCAGAAGGAAC
>JAUYDO010000123.1 GCA_030691835.1 Dehalococcoidia bacterium
AGCATGAAGCCCTCAGCGGGCGTATTGTAGACACCATACCGCTTGTTACCGGCATCATGGACGAAGCCCTGGTAGCGCTGGTTGCCTCACACCAAAGGAATCAGGGCGTACTTCATAGTGACCCGAAAGGAGAAACCCAAAAGTGATATCAATCTCACGCCTGCTATGTGATACCATCAGTCCGGGCGACAGCCTCCGCTACGGAGATAGGGCGCATTCTGCTTTATCGAAATATGCCAACGGCTCCCGGCCGGTGGTGGTCTGGAACTGCACCAGGCAGTGCAATCTTGCCTGCATTCACTGTTACGCCAGCGCCGGCAACCGCAAGTCCCCTGATGAAATGGATACGGCGGCGGGAAGGGCGTTCATCAGAGACCTGGCTGAGTACGGCGTGCCGGTCATCCTGTTTTCCGGCGGCGAACCGCTCTTGAGAAAGGACATGTTCGAGCTTGCGCAACTGGCGCAGGACCTCGGCATCAGGGTCGCCCTCTCCACCAACGGCACCGTCATTGATGAGGAAAAAGCGGAGAAGCTCAAGCAAATCGGATTCGCCGAGGTAGGCATCAGTCTCGACGGCATCGGCACCAAAAACGACCGCTTCCGCGGCAAAGAGGGCGCTTTCGCGGCGGCGCTAGCCGGTATAAGAGGGTGCCGGGAGAAAGGCCTGAGGGTATCCCTGCGCCTGACCATTACCAAACACAACTACCAGGAAATCCCCGCCATCTTCCGCCTGGTCGAAGATGAGAAGATAGACCGTGTCTGCTTCTATCACCTTGCTTATGCGGGGCGGGGTGACAGTCTGCGAAACCAGGACCTTACCACGGCACAGACGAGAGAAGTCGTCGACCTGATTATGAAACGGACTCAGGAGCTCCATGACCGTGGCATGAAGAAGGAGATTCTGACCGTGGGCAACCATGCGGACGGGGTCTACCTTTATCTCAAACTGAAGGAGTCAGACCCCCGGCGCGCCGAGAAAGTGCTGGCTCTGCTCAGGACTAACGGCGGCAACAACTCAGGCATAAAGATAGGCGCGGTAGACGACCGCGGTAACGTGCACCCCGACCAGTTCTGGTGGCACCATACGCTGGGCAACGTTCTTGAAAGGAAGTTCGGCGATATCTGGACGGACACCTCTGAGCCGTTACTCCGGGGCTTGAAGGACAGGAAGGGTCTGCTCAAGGGCAGGTGCGCCCGGTGTCAGTATCTTGAGCTTTGCAACGGCAACCTGCGGGTTCGCGCCGAAGCGGTCTACGGCGATGTCTGGGAGTCCGACCCTGCCTGCTACCTGACCGACCAGGAGATTGGAGCGAAATGACTGATATCCTGACTCCGAAGCTTCAGGTCATGGCGTGGGAGATAACCAGGCGCTGTAACCTCCTGTGCGCGCACTGCCGCGCTTCTTCCGACTCGTGCTATTACGAGGGCGAGCTTTCCACCGAGGAGTGTTTCAGACTTGTTGACGGAATTCTGGAAGTGGCTAAGCCCATCATGATTTTGACCGGCGGTGAGCCGTTGATGCGCCCGGACGTTTTCGATATTGCGAGATATGCGGTGGGTAAGGGTTTCAGGGTGGTGCTGGGCACCAACGGCACGCTCATCACGGCCGAAATAGCGTCCCGGCTCAAGGAAGTCCCGGTGTCCCGAGTCGGCATCAGCCTGGACTTCCCCGTGGCGGAGCTACAGGACAAATTCCGCGGCAAACAGGGCGCCTTCGAAGCCGCCATGGCGGGCATCGCCAGCGCACGGAAGGCGGGCATCGAGGTACAGATTAACAGCACCGTCACCAAAATGAATGTATTTTACCTGAATGACCTTCTGTCCCTGGCGCTGAAAGCCGGCGCTGTCGCCTTTCACCCCTTCCTGCTGGTCCCCACCGGCAGGGGCAAGGGGCTGGAGTCGGTGGAGCTTTCTCCACAGGAGTACGAAGACACGCTGAACTGGATATACGACCGACAGGCGGAGCTGGGAGACAGGATGTTCTTCAAACCGACCGACGCTCCGCATTACCTGCGCGTTCTGAAACAGAGGCAAAGAGGCGAGGAGACAGGTAAAACCGGGCACGGCGCCGGTCATGGAATCACACGCGGCTGTCTGGCTGGCACCGGTTTTTGCTTCATCTCGCACCGGGGCGCGGTGAAAGGCTGTGGCTATCTGGACATCGAAGCCGGCAACGTAAGAGAGCAACCATTCAGCAAAATCTGGGCTGAATCACCACTTTTCTGCAACCTCCGTGACCTGTCAAATATCAAGGGCAAGTGCGGGGTCTGCGAGTATAAGCGTATTTGTGGCGGTTGCCGGGCGCGCGCCTACGAGGCTACCGGCGACTGCCTCGAGGCGGAACCGTATTGCATTTATAAACCGGCGGCAATGAAGAATCTGGCGGGTGTTCAGGATGGGGCTTGATACTATTGACCGGAAACTGGTCAACCTTGTACAGAAATTCCCTCTAGTCAGACAGCCCTATATAGAGCTTGGCGAAAAGCTGGGCATCAGTGAGGCTGAGGTGCTGAGGCGCATCGCCGGACTTCGGTCGGAGGGCATAGTCCGGCAGATAAGCCCTGTGCTGGACGCGGCGTGTCTGGGCTACCAGACCACTCTCGTGGCGATGAGGGTGGCTGAAGATAAGCTGGCTGAGACAGAGCGAATCATAAGCCGGCATCCCGGCGTAAGCCACGGCTACGAACGGGACAACTATTATAATCTGTGGTTCACCATGGCGGCTTCGCCGGGAGCGGACATTTACGGAGAGGTCCAGCGCCTGGCTTCTGCGGTGAAATGCGAAGCCGTGTTTTCACTGCCAGCAGTGAAGCGGTTCAAAATTGGCGCCTACTTCGATGTCGGCGGAGACGGCTCCACCCACGATGCAGTGCAACCCGGTAGCTCTTCTAAGGATATAGCACTCCCCGATTTGGATAAGCTGGTAGTCAACGAGCTACAGCAGGACCTGCCCCTGGTCTCCGAGCCTTTCAATGAAATGGCAGTGCGGCTGAACATGGACGTCGAGGGTTTTCTCCGGTGCGCCCGGTCACTCATTGAGAGAGGCGTCATACGCAGGTTCGGAGCGGCGGTAAATCATCGCCGGGCGGGTTTCAAAGCCAACGCCATGACCTGCTGGAAGGTAAGGGCAGACCAGGTGGACGCCGCGGGGAAGGAGCTTGCCGCCCTGCGCGAGGTGAGCCACTGCTACGAGCGAAAGACCACCCCGCAGTGGCAGTACAACCTGTATGCCATGATACACGGGCAAAACCGCGAGTTCTGCCGCGAGGTAGCAGACAGAGTGTCAAAGAGGCTGGGACTCGGTGACCCGGTCCAGCTCTTCAGCACCAGGGAATTCAAAAAGACAAGGAACCGTTATCCGGTATGAATGACCCACGGATAGCCTTACAATCTCTGTAACAGGATGAGGTGGTGAGAATGCATATCAGCCTGGTAGGAATAAACCATCGGACGGCACCGGTCGACATCCGTGAAAAGATGGCGATAAGGGCGGCTAAGCTCGGTGATTCCCTATCAAGTTTAAAAAGATTCGCTCCCAGCGGCGTTATCCTGTCTACGTGCAACCGCACCGAGATATACACGGCTAATGACGATTCCCGGGAACCGGCACAAGCCAGCCTGGATTTCCTTTCCGAATACCTGGACATATCAATCCCTCAGCTTCTGAGATACGCTTATATATACAAGGATACGGAAGCAGTCGAGCACCTGTTCCGCATAGCCAGCGGGCTTGACTCCATGATAATCGGTGAGTTTGAGGTGCTGGGACAGGTGGGCAATGCCCTCGATGCCGCGGAGATAGCCGGGATGATGAATCTGCCACTGCGTCAGTTGTTCCAGAGCGCCATCAGGGCGGGCAGACGGGTACGCAAGGAGACGGGAATCAGCAAGAACGCCCTCTCCGTCAGCTCCGTAGCCGTGGAACTGGCAATCCAGGTCATCCGTGACCCCGCCACTTGCAAGATGGTGGTCATTGGCGCCGGCGAGGCGGGGCGGCTGGTGGCAAAAGCCGCCAGGGACAGGGGCATCACACGGATATACGTCGCCGGTCGCACACAGGACAGGGCATCGGCGCTGGTCTCGGAGCTTGGCGGCACGTCATTCCGTATAGAGAACCTTGAGGAAGAGATGAAGACAGCCGATATGGTGGTGACGTGCGCCGACGCGCCTCACTGTATACTGCGTGCGGAGCAGATTGAGCGAACAATGAAAGAAAGAAGCCTTCCGATGGTGATAATTGATATCGCCGTGCCCCGTAACGCGGAACCAGCTATAAAACAAATGGCAAACGTTTTTTTGCACAATATAGACGACCTGACACAGATTTCCGAGCAGAACCGCAAACAGCGTGAAGCGGAAATCCTGAAAGCCAGCGAGATAGTCGCCGCGGAGGTAGCGGAGTTCAATTCCTGGTGGCAGTCCCTCGATACCCGGCATGTGGTCGGCGCCCTGATGAGCAAAGCGGACGCCATTCGCGCCGCACAGCTCGATAAGACACTGCGGAAACTGAGACCGCTCACGGAAGAGGAGCGCGAAGACCTGGAGGCGATGACAAAGTCTATCGTCACCAGGATACTTCAGGGTCCGGTCAACTATCTCAAGTCAACCAACGGTGATGGTAAGGCTGGCGCCTCCGTGGTCAGCGAGCTTTTCGAGCTGGAACCAAAAGAGTAGATGAAAGACAGGATAACCATCGGCTCACGGGGCAGCAAACTCGCCCTCATCCAGGCTGAGTTCGTGGCAAATGGAATAAGACGGCTATTTCCCAAATCCGAAGTCACTATCTGCAAGATAGTTACCCAGGGCGACCGCAACCCCACAGTTCAACTCGACCACATGGAGAGGGTCGGCGTCTTTGTCAAAGAGCTGGAGGAGGCACTTCTGGACGGCAGGATTGACCTCGCTGTACACAGTTTGAAAGACGTTCCCACCGAGACACCGGCGGGACTGCGCCTTGCCGCCTGCCCGGAGAGGGCTGACCCGGGTGACGTCCTGGTGTCACGGCACGGCAAGCTCGCAGATATGCCACAGGGCGCTAAGCTCGGCACGGGCAGTCTGCGGCGCTCGGTGCAGATTCTGAACCTCCGCCCCGACCTCCAGGTGTGCGGCATCAGGGGTAACGTGGATACTCGCCTGCGCAAGGTAGCTTCCGGTGAGATTGACGGCGTTATCCTTGCCGCCGCCGCCATGAAGCGGCTCGGCTGGGAAGACAGAATCTCCGACCGCCTGCCGGTTGAGCGGTTCCTGCCCGCCGTCGGGCAGGGAGCGCTGGTCATTGAGACGCGAGATAATGACCAGGGAACGGTGGACGTGATATGCGGATTGAACCACATGCCCACGTTGCAGAGCGTCACCGCCGAGCGCGCATTCCTGTCCGCCCTTGGCGGGGGCTGTCGCGCCCCCATCGCCGCCCTGGGCACTGTCGCCGATGACGTCCTGGAACTGGACGGCATGGTCGCCAGCGTCTCCACGAGGCATATCCTAAGGGCTACGGAGATAGGCTCGCCAGAGGATGCTGAAAAGATAGGTGCCAGACTGGCACAGAGACTGCTGGCTATGGGCGCGGCGGATTTCATTGCTGAGGCAAACTGTGAAAGAAGGTAAGGTCTATCTTGTCGGCGCCGGACCCGGCGACCCCGGCTTGATTACCGTGAAAGCGGCGGAGTGCCTGCGCCGGGCTGATGTGGTAGTTTACGACCATCTGGCGGATGAACAGCTCCTTGAGCTGGCGTCTCCCGGAGCGGAAAGGATTTACGCGGGCAAGACAGCCACAGAGCACGCCAGGGAGCAGGACGAGATAAACCAGTTACTGGTAACCAGGGCGAAAGAGGGCAAAACTGTGGTGCGGCTGAAGGGCGGCGACCCCTTCGTGCTGGGGCGGGGCGGCGAGGAGGCGGAAGCCCTGGCGAAGAACGGCATACCCTTCGAGATTGTGCCCGGCATCTCTTCAGCCATAGCCGTGCCTGCTTACGCCGGCATTCCGGTTACGCACCGGGGTGTGGCTTCGTCCTTCGCTGTAATCACCGGTCATGAAGACCCGGGGAAGGAAAGCTCAAGCATAAACTGGCACAAGCTGGCTACCGGGGTAGACACGCTGGTGTTTCTGATGGGCATGCAGAACCTGCCCAAAATCAGGGCACAGCTGGTAGAGCACGGTAGACCCGCCGATACTCCTGTGGCAGTGATTAAGGAAGGCACCAAGCCCGAGCAAAGGACCATCACCGGCACACTGGGCAATATCGTGGCTAAAGTAAAAGAAGCTGGTTTGTCCGCGCCGGCAATCATCGTCGTGGGTGAGGTTGTAAAGCTCAGAGACAAAATAAGATGGTTTGACAACCGCCCGCTCTTCGGCAAACGTGTGCTGGTCACCCGGGCGCGCCACCAGGCGAGCGTATTGAGCCGACTGCTCGCCGAGCGCGGCGCCGAACCTATCGAGCTTCCATCGATTGAAATCCGCCCTGTTGACGATACTTCGGAGCTTGACCGGGCTGTTTTGAACCTGGGAAGCTACCACTGGCTGCTCTTCACCAGCGTCAACGGCGTTGACGCGTTCTTTAATAGACTCGGCAAGCTCGGACTGGACGCCCGCGCCTTCTGCGGCATCAATATCGGTGCTATCGGTTCAGCTACCGCCGAAGCCCTTGAAACCAGGGGAATCAGAGCGGACTACGTGCCTGAGGTCTTTACCAGCGACGGGATAATCGCCGGACTAAAGAGCTATGATGTTAAAGGCAAACGCTTCTTACTGCCGAGGGCAGACATCGCCGATAAAGAGCTGGTCCAGGGGCTGACCGGTCTCGGCGCCGAAGTGCGGGAGATTGCTTCGTACCGCACCGTCCCGGCAAAAGACACGGCGTCACGGGTAAAAGAGTTGCTTCAGGCGGGGCAGATTGACGTCATCACCTTCACCAGCTCCTCGACAGTGTCCCGGCTCATGGCGGCACTGGGCAAACCGAAGCCGGACCTGGGTGGCACAGTCATTACCTGCATCGGACCCAAGACGGCGCAGACCGCCGCCGGCTACGGACTCAAGGTTGATATACTGGCTAAGGAGCACACCATCCCGGGTCTGGTAACAGCGATAGAGGAATACTTCAGCAAGCAGAAGTAAAGAGCTTCAGCGTTTGCCCCTGGTATCTTTCAGGAATAGCGCCAGTATGACTATTATGAGCGCCGCCCCAACCCCCATCCAGAAAGCCAGCGTGTACGTCCCGGTGGTATCAAAGACATAGCCCGCCACCGCTGGACCCACCGCCGCACCGGAGACCCAGCCAACCTCCAGAATCCCGAAGATAGCGCCGATGTTCTTCGTTCCGAAGGTATCTCCCACTATGGCGGTGGTGGGGGGAGCCAGACCGCCGTAAGCCGCGCCAAAGGCGGCGGCAAACACATACAGCATCCACAGGCTCGAAGACCGCGTGACCCAGACCAGGGCTAGTGCCATGAGCAGGGCACAACCTATTGCGGTCTGTCTCCTGCCGAACCTGTCACACACGAGTCCCATTGTGATTCTGCTGGGTATGTTGGCAAAACCGCTGACGCTGATAATCGACGCCGCCTGCACCGGGTCAATGCCCATATCGATGGCATGCGGCACAATGTGCGTCATTATCAGAAACAGACAGAAGGCGTAAAAGAACCATATGACAATCAGTATCAGAAAGTTCCTCGATTTGATAGCCTGGACCAGAGAGAACTCTTCGCTCTTCTGCGCTACGACGACGCCGGGATTGCCGGCTTGCTTATTGCCCAAATTCGAAGAGCTGAGTATCTCGACCGGGGCTTTTCTCAGCAGTAAGGCGCAGGGAATCATGACGATAACAGAAATTATGCCTATGGCGGTGTAGGAGTCGCGCCAGCCATAGCCCCCTATCAGAAAAGATGCCATGGGAGCCATGAGAATCGAGCCGAGCCCGACACCGGACGTTATTATAGCCATAGCCAGTCCGCGGCGCTGTTTGAACCACCTGGTGCCCAGTGATGTAGTGACGGCATATGTAGCTCCGGTGCCGATGGCTACCAGAAGGCTGTAGCTCAAAAACAGGTGCCACAGTTCGGTGGCACGGCTGGTCAGAGCCAGACCGACAAAGGCGAAGAGGCTCATCGCAAGGAATACCGCCTTAGCACCGTGCCGGTCGGCGACCCAGCCGGCAAGGATGGCAAAGAGCGACCCGATGAGCATGTAAACGGAAAAAACACCCGAGGTCACCGCCCGGGTCCAGCCGAAGTCCTGCTCCAGCGACTTGAAGAAAACACCGAAGGAAAAACGTATGCCGTAGCTGACGGTAACCAGAAAAAGGCAGACCGCCAGAATTACCCAACCGTAATAGAAGCGTCCCTTTTTTGAGTTTGAGCTATTCACAAAATCTCCACTCCGCGACAGCTTACTATTGTATACGCAAATGGACGAATCATCAAGAGACTATGTTTCTCTTGTATCTGGTTGTTTTTAGTACCTTAAAAATAAAATCTTGCGCGAAGCTTGTCCCCTTGTCGAGTATAGGTCAAGGGGCAGGCTCTGAACTTGATTCAGGATGGAAATAAACTGGATTGCGGATAGGCAGGGTTCACACAGAAGGTTCTCCCTGGTTCCACGGAGTCACCACGAAGTGAAGGGACGCCTGTCCTACCGTCGGTACAACAGGCCTCCGTGCCTGTCACGTCCTTTTCTTTTGGTTCAGGTTTGTCCGGGTTGGGAAATGAGAGGATAAAACAACATGGCTAATACTTCGATAGCAGTTGCCCGTAGCCCTCAATTTTGTCGTTAATCTTCGCCATTCTGAGCATATTCCATATCGTCGCCTGATTGCTGGTGATAACCGGCTTCTGCAAATCGCTCTCCAGCTTATCAATGACTTCAAAGGTGTGCATTCCGGTGCAACTGAGGAAAATGGCTTCGCTCTCCGGCTTATCAACCTCTTTAGCCAGGTGATACACCGTCTCCGGAGGTATTTGGGCTATGTCAAATCCCGTCTTGTTAAGCCACCTGGCGTTCAGCACCTGTACACCGTTGTCTTCAACGAACTTCACCGCCGCCCTGGCTACCTCCTCGATGTACGGCATACCGATGGACACCTTTTTTATTCCCATTTTCTTGAAAGCCGCTATCACGGAGGTGGAAGTTGTAGTGGTCGGCAGGTTACCGTTCCTCTCCATCATCTTCTTTATCAGCCTCTGGTCGTGACCGTACCCATCGATAAAGCTGACGCCGGTGCCCGTCATCGCCACCACTGAAGGATGGACATGACATATCAGAGCCGCGGCGTCGGCTATGTAGTCCTCAGCCTTCTTGAGACGGGCAACCACCTCTTCGTTGCTTTTTCCGGCACCGGAGAAATCAAAACGGTGGTAGTGGCAACATACGCCCTCCGGCACGACGAGATTGAATTCAGGTTCAATAGCCAGTATTCCCGAAGGTACCAGTACTCCCAGTCTGGCACGCCATCCGTACATAAAATGTACCTCCTTTCGCCCCGACTAATGCATTCCCGCAAATTCTAACAGAGAACACTATGTTTTACAATTCACGCAGGCAGGTTGCTAAACCTTAACGCTTGTTTAGAAATTGATTAGTAACTGATTAGAAATTAG
>JAUYDO010000240.1 GCA_030691835.1 Dehalococcoidia bacterium
CGGAATACAAAACATATGAGGTGAAAGAACCCGGCTTCTTCTGGTTTATAGAGCTTGCCATCGGCTCTATGCCGGGGGCGTTCAGACTGCCCAGAGAAGGCACGTTCCAGTGCTACGGAAATTTCATCCATGACCGCTGGCGCGCCGGCTACATTCACAACGGCTTCGGCGCTTTCTCCCCCGCTCAGCAGGAGATGATAGACACGGGCTTGCCCTGGACGCACCTGCACATCCACTCTCAGTTCGCCACTCTCTCCGGTAAGACCGGCAAGGGCGAGGACGTGGTAATAGTTGACAAGGGTCACCTGACGGCCCTCGATGACCCGGAGGTCAGGGCACTGGCGAGCAGGTACGCCGACCCGGATAAGCTTCTCAAAGAGGTCTGGTTCCCCGCTGTCCCGGGAATCAACGCTCCGGGCGACTATATGAAAGACTACGCCCGTGACCCGATTTCCTGGATAAAGAAGGAGACCCTGGAACACCCGGTCTGGCTCTACTAGTGTAGTGTCCCAGTAACACCTTAACAATGTCTGTCATTCCGTACTTGATACGGAATCCAGGTTGCCCTCTGGATTCCAGCCTGCGCTGGAATTACAGCAACACCCTTTCATACGTCAAGATATATACGAGACACTAGACTAGCTATTTGCGAATCTTTGCCCTTCGTTACCCTTTCTCCTGCCGGGGGGAAGGGTAACTTATTATTAGAGGGGAGAGTCACCCTATCCCCTCACACTGCGCATTTTTTACTATTTTGTCATCATGGCGATTTTAACTTTTTTATCATTGAAATTGAAGGTAGATGTGTTAAAATAAATACGAGGACAGTCGAAATGAAGCCGAGAAACATCACCCCGGAAAACACGGAGTTTGTGTTTCTTTCCTTTGAGGGACCGGACATATACTCGCTGGCAGGAGGTCTGGGGGTACGCATTGACCACCTGTGCCGGACCCTGGCGGACATAGGCTTCACCACGCACCTTTTCTTCATCGGCGACCCGTCTCTGCCCGGTGAAGAGGTGACCAGGGACGGCAAACTGATACTGCACCGGTGGTGCCAGTGGCTGAGCAAGTATTACCCGAAGGGTGTTTATGACGGTGAAGCGCCTAAGCTGGGCGACTTCACCGGCTCGATACCGGGCTTCATCAAAGACCATGTAGTCAAGCCCGCGGTAGCCAGGGGCAAAATGGTGGCGATACTTGGCGAGGAATGGCAGACCGCGGAAGCGATGTGTCGCCTCAGCGACGCGCTATACCATGACGGCGTACGTGACAGAGCTATAATGTTCTGGAACGCCAATAATACGTACTACTTCGAACTCGTGAACTGGGCACGGCTCAATTTCACCACCACCCTGACTACGGTCAGCCGTTACATGAAGCACCTGATGGGCAGGATGGGACTGAACCCGCTGGTCATTCCCAACGGCATTCCAAAAGAGCTACTGCAGAAGGTGGATGATAATCTGGTACGGCTGGTGAGGCAGGTTTTCGACCCGGACATGGTCCTGTGCAAGGTAGCTCGCTGGCACCCGGACAAGCGCTGGAGCGAGGCGATTAAAGCTGTAGCCATGCTCAAAGAGCACGGCAGTAGGCCGGTGCTCCTTGCCATCGGCGGGATGGAGGGCTACGGACTGGGAGTGCTTGACGAGGCAAGAGCCATGGGTCTGGTGATAAAAGAAGCCGCAGCGAAAGCCGACAGCTTCGATGCACGCCTCTCGGCGCTTGCCGAAGCCATGCCGGCTGACATCATCGTGATAAAGTCGCATCTTACGCTCGATTTTCTTGCCGTGGTATACCGCGCCGCTGATGCGGTGCTGGCGAATAGCGGGCACGAGCCTTTCGGTATAGTCGGTCTAGAGGCGATGGCGGCGGGTGGGATTGCCTTCACCGGCAACACCGGTGAGGACTACGCCATTCCCTTTGTCAATGCTATAATGGTGGAGACCGCTGACCCACAGGAGATTGTGGGCTATCTTATGTACCTGCATAACCACCCGGAGGAATGTGCCAGAATGCGGAATGTGGCGAGGATGACGGCGCGCTATTTTACCTGGAGCACTGCCGTTCAGATTCTTTTGAGCAAGCTGGAGAACCAGGCGGAAATTCAGGGTCTCCTTGACCCGTTTTCAACATCCGCGCCGCGGATGACACCGGCTTACGACATGGCTTCGGATATTTTCAGACATCCATTGAGCGAATCGATAGAGCTAGAAGAATTGCTGTGCGGGAAGGGCACGTAAAATAATGTAATGGAGGTGTGGGACTATGGCGAAAAAAGTTGTCAAACCCAGGATACGGAAGGGTGAAGCGGAGAAGTACCTGGCTAAGGTCCCCGAGGAGTTTGTCTTCTGGGTGAACGATGGTCGCGTACTCAGTGACCTGAGGGAGCTTGCCGATGGATTGGTGAACATGTCAGACGAGACTTTCGCCTATCACTGCAACGACTCGAAGAAGGACTTCGCCAACTGGGTCAGGGACATCGTAAAGGATGAGTTTCTGGCGAAAGAGCTGGACAAGACGCTCACCAGGTCTCAGGCTTCGAAAGTCGTCGCCGAGCGCGTGGCTAGCCTTTCCGCCAGAGTGAAGTAAACGCTTTTGTTTGACTTCTCGTCACGACCGGGGTTTCCTGAGGAGAGCCGCAAAGACGGCATCTGTCAGCATGGCTAAAGAACTCATGACAAATGCCCCTGAGTAGCTGTGGCTGAGAGCAAATATAGCCGCCCAGGGCAGGACCTGCGGCGGCACCCAGCCCCCGGCGATGCCCATCATACCCATAATGGTACCAAGCCTGCGCACGCCAAAGAGGTCGCCGTAAGCCCGAAAGCGTTCGGCGATAGCCCGCCATAGCCGGTGCCGGAGACGGCGGCGAAGGCGCAGAAGCCCCCGATTCGCGCACCCACAGCCCGGTTCCAATCAGCACCCTGCCACCGATGCTGGCGATAGAAGCATCTGCTCATTCACTTGCTCAAACTTTTCTGGTATATTAATAGCGTGGGGGGGAGTGTCGGAATTGGCAGACGAGC
>JAUYDO010000022.1 GCA_030691835.1 Dehalococcoidia bacterium
AAATACCTTTTCCATCTACTTCAAACCCTTCTGATAGTAAAGGCGGGAGACCACGCGGTGCACCTCGTTAGGGGTGGGAATCACGCCGCCCGGTCTGCCGTGGAAGAAGACCTCTCCCTTGCCTCCGAGAGCCAGCTTTACGTCCTCAAGCATCTGTCCCATGTTCATTTCAAAGACCAGGTAGTACTTTACCCGCTTAGCCAGCTCCTGCACCTGTACAATGGGGAAGGGCCAGAGGGTGATTGGTCTGAACAAACCGACCTTCAGACCCTGCGCCCGCGCCGTCTTGATAGCGCCCCTGGCGATTCGTGCCGCTATGCCGAAGGCGACCACTATCAAATCAGCGTCATCCGTCATGAAGTGCTCGCAGGCGACCTCTTCCTTTTCAATCAGCCTGTATCTTCTGAATAAGCTCCAGTTTATCTCCTCAAGCTCCGAGGGGTTGGAGGTGAAGGTCTTGATGACCCGGCTCGGGCGTCCCTTCGCGCCCCGGAGCGCATCGGCTCTTAGTGGCAATTTCTCCGGAGTCTCATATTTAAACTCGATTGGCTCCACCATCTGCCCCAGCATGCCGTCTCCGAGAATAATGGTCGGGACATAGTACTTATCGGCAAGGTCGAAGGCTTTATAGGTGAGGTCGGCAAGCTCCTGCACCGAGGACGGCGCAAGCACAATACCTCGGTAGTCGCCGTGACCGCCGCCGCGCGTCGCCTGGAAGTAGTCGGACTGGGCGGCGGATATACTGCCCAGCCCGGGACCGCCGCGGGACATATTCACGATGATGGCGGGAAGCTGGCACGCCGCGAGATAGGAGATGCCTTCCTGCTTCAGGCTTATGCCGGGGCTTGATGACGAGGTCATCGCCCTTACCCCGGCGGCGCTGGCGCCATAGACCATGTTGATGGCGGAGACCTCGCTCTCCGCCTGGATGAAGGTGCAGCCCTTCTTCCTGCCCAGGTTAGCCGCCATGTATTCGGTAAGCTCGTTCTGGGGCGTGATAGGGTAGCCGAAGTAGCACTGGCATCCCGCCCGAATCGCCGCCTCCCCGATTGCGCTGTTGCCGTTCATCAACACCTTAGCCACGGTACACCTCTATCGCCACTTCCGCGCACACCAGGGCGCAGATTGCGCACCCGGTGCACTCGCCGTCCTTACTGAAGCTTGCCGGGAAATAGCCTGCGGCGTTCAACTTATCAGTACGGGAGATTGAGCCCTTGGGACAGAACGAGATGCAGACCTCGCACCCCTTGCAAAGCTCCCGGTCGATTTCGATATATCCCTTCACTGTAGCCATGCTTACATATGCTCCGGAAACAAAAGTATCTCTGTAATTTTACCGCCAAAGACGTTTGGGATGCAAATCATAGAGTAATAGACGAGGAGGTATCCGGCTTACCGGAGATTTTCTTCTAACAACACTCACTGATTATTGAGGAAACTTGCCTGTCGCCGCAATAAGATTCGCCGCCTCTGGCTGGTCCACCCCGTCACCTTCGATACTCAATCTCCAGTTCTCAATATCAACTAATAATGGTGAGCTATGGGTAAAAGTAAAAAACAGGGCGGTGTTGGTGCAGTATTCCTGATACAGCATTCGCGCAAAATTCATCTCGGACCGCGCAGGCTTGGACAGACTGATAACGCCTTTTTTAATGTATTGTGCCAGAAGACCTGAGGCACCGGACTGATTAAGAATATGGAAAAACTCGCTTTGCGAAATCAGAGCTGATTGCGCGCTCCCCCATAGAGCCTCAATTTGTACCCTTTTTAAGCCAATGCCAATCATTATCACACCAACCCAAAAAAATGACTTCAGTCCGTGGGCAAACTAAATCTGCCAATTACATTATATGTTATACCCTATGTGACCTTAAAATACATATGTCTGGTTCCGGGGCATCATCTCATGAGTGGAGCTGGGGGTATCAACAGGCAGAACTTTCGAAACTATGTTTTATCTTGACAATCAAAGAAAGACTAAGTGAACTTATGTTAGCTTTTAAGAAGCCTAAGGAATTCCTCTTCTGTAATATTTGCCTGCTTAAGTATATATTTTAGGGTTCTTTCTGGTACGTCTTTGGCATGGAGGGGTATTGTTACCCGTAATTCGAGTCGCTGTCTATGGAAAAGACGAGCGTGACTCCCGCTTTGATGATGAACATAGAAACCGCTTTTTAGTAGAACACGCAATACTTCGTGACTTTTTAGAGAGGGAATCTTCGGCATACTATATGCGCACGGCTATGCGCCCGATAGAAGGCTCCCGGTCTTCAGGAATTGGCTCGTTTGCTTTCAGCGCACTTTCAATATAGCATTTTATCGCATCAGCCGCCATTGCCTTTGCTTCTTCCAGGGTTTCACCGAAAGTGCAGATTTCGGGTATTGCCGGCACAATAACGTTGTAGCCGCCCTCACCAAGCGGTTCAAACACGACAGTAAAATTATATATTTTCATCTTAGTTTCCCTGACAGCCAGTATTTTAATCATACTGGATTGAACATAATCTGACAAGATTTAATCGTACAATATTACCTTAGCTGCTCCCCGCAGTACCCCTTCAGCGCCGCGGCGGCTCTCAGCGTGACCCATTTGCTGGGCTTGTCTTTTTGCTCTATGTTACCAGGAAGCGTCCGTTGAAGGTGATTTCCAGTCGCTCATTTCAAAGAGGCTAATGCCTTGCCAATCGCTTTTACGGTTATCTCAATATCATCGTCGCTGTGAGCCAGCGATACGAAAGCCGCCTCAAACTGCGATGGAGGCCAGTAGATACCCTCTTCGAGCAGTCGCTGGTGGAACCTGGCAAAGCGCTTCGTATCCGACTGCTTTGCGGAGTCATAGTCGACCACCTGTTTATCGGTGAAGAACAGGGTAAGAATTGAGCCGACGTTCAGTATGCATAAGTCCAGGTCTGCCTCAGCCGCCGCCATGGCGATGCCCTGTGCCAGTTTGTAGGTCTTAGCCTCAAGCTCCGCGTAGACTCCCGGCTGGCTCAGGGCTTTAAGCGTCTCTATGCCAGCCGTCATAGCCAGCGGGTTGCCGGAAAGCGTCCCTGCCTGGTACACCGGGCCGGATGGCGCTACCATCTGCATGATATCCCGCCTGCCGCCATAGGCGCCGACCGGCAGTCCGCCGCCGATAATCTTCCCCAGACAGGTAAGGTCCGGGGTGACGCCGAATAACTCCTGCGCTCCCCCGTAGACAACACGGAAACCGGTAATTACTTCATCGAAGATGAGGAGAGCGCCGGACTCCCTGGTCAGATTACGCAGAGCCTCAAGAAAGCCGTGTACCGGCGGTACCACGCCCATGTTAGCCGCCACCGGCTCCACTATCACCGCCGCGATTTCTCCCCGGTAACGCTCGAACAATTGCTGGACCGCTGCGGCGTTGTTATAAGGCGCTACCAGCGTGTTCTGCGCGAAGCCGGCGGGCACGCCCGGCGAGTCGGGGATGCCGAGTGTCGCCATACCGGAACCGGCTTTGGTTAGAAGCCCATCGGAATGACCGTGATAACAGCCATCAAACTTGATGATTTTGTCCCTTCCCGTGAAGGCGCGCGCCAACCGCAGTGCCGACATGGTGGCTTCGGTGCCCGAGTTTACGAAACGCACCATTTCGATAGATGGCATGGCTTCACAGACTATTTTGGCGAGCTTGACCTCCAGCTCAGTCGGAGCGCCGAAGGTGGTGCCCCGCTCAGCCGCCAGCTTGAGCGCCTCGACCACCCGTGTGTCGGAGTGACCCAGAATGAGCGGTCCCCAGGAGCAAACGTAGTCTAAGAACTCGTTGCCGTCCGCGTCAAAAATTCTGGAACCCTGCCCTCTTACTATAAAAGGCGGCACGCCGCCGACCGCTTTGAAGGCGCGCACCGGACTATCGACGCCGCCGGGCAGATAGCGCTGTGCTTCCTCAAACAATTTCCGGGAGCGTTCAAATTTCAACGCAGTCTCCTATTTACTGAGCCACTGTGCCACCTGCTTGGCAAAGTAGGTGATGATTATCTCGGCGCCGGCTCGCTTGATTGCGGTGAGCGACTCCATGACGACTGCCTTCTCATCGAGCCAGCCCTTCTGCGCCGCCGCTTTCAGCATGGAGTACTCGCCACTCACGTTGTACGCGGCAAGAGGATAGTTGAAAGCCTCACGCACCGCGCGTATTACGTCAAGATAGGGCAGTGCGGGCTTGACCATGATGAGGTCCGCGCCCTCGTTGATGTCCTGCTCAACTTCCCTCAAAGCTTCACGCACGTTGGGCGGGTCCATCTGATAGGAACGCCTGTCACCGAACTTGGGTGCTGACTCTGCGGCGGTGCGGAAAGGCCCGTAGAAGGCAGAGGCGTATTTCGCCGCGTAGGCGAGGATGGGGATGTGCTGGAACCCCTCTCTATCTAGCGCCGTGCGAATAGCTCTTACCCTGCCATCCATCATGTCCGAGGGGGCCACTATGTCGGCGCCGGCTTCTACGTGGGCCAGCGCCGTTCTGGCGATGACAGCCAGAGAGCGGTCGTTGTCAACGTAGTTTTCATCCACGATGCCGCAGTGTCCGTGGCTGGTGTATTCGCAAAGACAGACATCCGTAACCACTATCATCTCAGGCGCTGTCTTCTTCACGGCGCGTATCGCCTGCTGGACAATGCCTTCCGGGTCATACGCCGATGACCCTACCTCGTCCTTGTGCTCCGGCACGCCGAAGAGGATGACAGCGGGGATTTTCAACTTCGCCACTTCCTCGACCTCCTCGGGCAGGCGGTCGGGGGAAAAACGGCAGATTCCAGGCATGGACTCAATCTCCAGCTTGATGCCCTTTCCCTCCTCGACAAATAGGGGATAGATGAGGTCGCCCACGTCCACCTGGTTTTCACGCACCAGCGCCCTCAGCGCCTCGGTGCGGCGGAGCCGTCGCAACCTTAACTCGGGGAACATTGCCATCTGATTTCTCCTTACGGAAAATATTTATCTTATATTTAAGAGCTTATCAAGATTGAACAGTCATGTAGGACGGCGCGGTGATTTGTTACTATCAGCATGATGCTCATCTTGCCCGCCGCTTCTTCAATTCATTCAATAGCATGTCTCTGGCTTCCTGGCTCTTGCCCTGTTTGAGCAGGTCAACCAGCACATCAAGGGCGATAGCGTCCCGCCAGGCATCGCCGTCCAGTTTGATACCAAGTCTGCGGACTTCCGCGCGCACCTCGCCAACCAATGAGGCGAGCTCGGCGTATTCATCGCCGAACCCCTGTTCTAGCGCCGTCCTGATTTTGCGCGCCAGCGCCGGGCTTCTGCCGCCGGTAGACACGGCGATAACTACGTCCCCGCGGCGAAGGTATGACGGCACTATGAAATCGGAGAGACCGGGCGCATCAACCACGTTGACCAGGACACCGAGCCGCCGGGCTTCTTCAGCCACTTCCTGATTGGTCTTTCCACTACCGGTGGCGGCAACGGCGACAAACGCCCCCTTCAGGTCGCCTGCGCTGTAGACTCTCTTTACTGCGCCAATCTTGCCGCCTTCGGCAAGCTCACTAATTTCTAAACAGAGCTCGGGGCTTACCACGGTAACTTTAGCCCCGAAATCCAGCAGCATTCTTACTTTGCGCAGTGCGACGCGACCTCCACCCACCACCACGCATCTCTTTCCCGCAATATTCAGAAATAGAGGCAGATAGGTGAGATTTTCCTTTTTGACGGTTTTACGCATCACTTCAAACAAATCATATTGTACGCTATTTTGTCGGACAGTTCTAGAGATAATTGCTCAGACAAACGGTGATGCGGAAGGAAAGAGGATAAGCTTAATATTCAACCGCCCACGATGATAGGCAGGAACATTACCTCAAGATATTCTTTGCCCTTGAACTTTCCCTGCTCGAGTAGTTTCACCAGTTCATCGTAAGAGCGGATAATGTGGTCCTCAACCACTACAATCAGGTCTGAATGGAAGGGGAAGTACCGGGCTTGTTCAAAATCACGGATTTCCTCCTTGTCTTCCCAGCCCAGTCCCTTGACCTTCAATTTAGGCGAATCTGTCATACGCGAACACCATCTTTTATACCAATTATACTAGCTCTTGATTATCATCTCAAACCAATTGCCAGGAGCTCCCTGCGAAACGACCAAAATCCCCCTTTAATCCCCCTTTGGCAAAGGGGGAAGCCTTGCTCTAAAAGTACTAAATTCATGTCATTCTGAGCGCAGCGAAGAATCTGTCCTATCCCGCCCCGAGAACGGATTCTTCGTCGTTTCACTCCTCAGAATGACTTTTGAGGCAAAGCCCAAAGGGGGAAAGACAGGCTGTCTAAAAAGTCCTAAAAGGGTACTCAAAATGTCATTCTGAGCGAAGCGAAGAATCCGTGCCCACGAATGAATTACGGATTCTTCAGTCGCTTCGCTCCTTCAAGAATGACATTATTAGACAGCCTCAAGAGGGGGATTTTGGTGCTTTACTTTGAGCTTCGCGGGAAACCAATTAAAATTTTGGGCTTTTACTTTGAAGCATAAGATGATACAATAATAACAGTTATATTTTGTAAAATGGAGATAACCTTTTGAAGATATTGCTGGTTTACCCCCACTACCCGGATACGTTCTGGAGTTTCACGCACGCATTAAAATTTGTAGCCAAGAAGGCGGCTCATCCGCCGCTGGGGCTACTGACCGTCGCCTCCATGCTACCGCACGGCTGGGAAAAACGGCTTGTGGACATGAACGTTGCCAGCCTCAAGGATGAAGACATAAGGTGGGCGGACTATGTCTTTATTAGCGCCATGGTGGTGCAAAGGAGCTCGGTAAGAGAGGTAATCAAGCGGTGCAAGGAGCTAGGTAAAAAGGTGGTCGCCGGCGGTCCGCTGTTTTCTACCGAGCCAGGAGAGTTTACAGACGTTGACCACCTGGTGCTCAACGAGGCAGAGGTCACCCTGCCCCTTTTCCTCACCGACCTGGCCCAGGGAAGTCCGAAGAGCGTCTATACATCCGGTGAACACCCTGACGTCTGCCGGACGCCCGTCCCGCTATGGTCGCTAATCAATATGAAAAGCTACGCATCAATGAGTATCCAGTATTCCCGCGGCTGTCCGTTCAACTGCGAGTTCTGTGACATCGTATTTCTGGACGGACATATTCCGCGTACCAAGGGCACGCAGCAAATGCTCGATGAACTTGAGGCACTATATAACATCGGTTGGCGGGGAAGCATCTTCATCGTTGATGATAACTTCATCGGCAACAAGAAGAAGCTTAAGGTGGAGACCATGCCGGCGATAATCGAGTGGATGGAGAGAAAAAGAAACCCCTTTAACTTCATCACCGAAGCATCAATCAATCTCGCTGATGATGACGAGCTTATAGACCTGATGGTGAAGGCGGGATTTTGCCGTGTATTTATCGGAATCGAGACACCGAACGAAGCCAGCCTCTCCGAGTGCGATAAGCGCCAGAACATGAGCCGTGACCTGGTGGCTTCGGTAAAGAAAATCCAGAACAGCGGGCTGGAGGTGATGGGCGGATTTATAGTCGGCTTCGATAGCGACCCCATCTCAATTTTCAAGAGCCAGATAAACTTCATCCAGAAGAGCGGCATCGTGACCGCAATGGTCGGCCTGCTTAACGCCCCGAAGGGGACCAGGCTTTACCAGCGTCTGAAGAAAGAGAACCGGCTTCTCAAGGACTCCACCTTCACCGGCGACAACACGGACTTCTCACTCAACTTCATCCCGAAGATGAACCGTGAGACGTTAATCAATGGTTACCAGCAGGTGCTCAACACCATATATTCACCGAAGCCGTACTACGACCGTATATTGACGCTCCTGAAAGAGTACAGACCGAAACACAAAACGAGCATTTCACAGTTAAAATTTGACGACCATATCCGCGGTTTCTTCCAGTGCGTGTGGTCCGTTGGAATCAGGGAGAAGGGCAGGAGATACTTCTGGCGGCTCTTCGCCTCAGCACTGTTCAGGTATCCCCGGCACATCCCTCTCTTCATCACGCTCGCCGCCTACGGCTACCACTTCCGCAAGGTGGTAGGAAAGTACATCGGCACGCCGGTCAAAGATACGGTGGGAAGCTAGTGTATTGTCTTACAAATGCCTTTACAGTCGCTGTCATTCCGGACTTGATCCGGAATCCATGTTGCCCTCTGGATTCCAGCCTGCGCTGGAATGACAGC
>JAUYDO010000176.1 GCA_030691835.1 Dehalococcoidia bacterium
CTCAATACGTTCTTTTCAGTCTTCTCCACCTCAAAATTGAAGTCAGCCTTGACCTTGAAAATCTCCCAGAAGTCCTCGTCATACATTGCCAGAAGCTGGTAAAGCTCGGCATCGCCGATGAGAACAATCTTCACTTTTATAGGCATAGGCTCTGCTCTGATTCCCTGTGGCGCAAGAAGTCCGAACTGCTCAAAGGGGTCTTCGATGCGCAACTCGAGGTTCTTGATACAGCGTTTCAGGGTAGGCCAGACGGCAGGGTTGATGAGCACGTCCTGGGCGCTGAGCAAAAGGTAGCCGCCGCTAGCCAGGTGAAGCGCCCCCGGTTTAAGCATCGTGTGGTCGCTGAGGTAGGCACCGAAGAGGAAACGCCGCTCAATCTTGCCGAACATGTTGCTGAAGATGGGGTTGGACTCTATGATTACCGGCGGTCCCTTGGTACCGCTGTTGTCCACGAAGACATTCACCTGGAAGGGCAGGAAGGGGTCTACGCCACGGGCGATTACGGCAGGCAAACCGAACATCGCCGCCTGTGGAGGCTGCTCCTCCCTGGTTTTAAAGAGGTCCAGGTTATTCAAAGTAAACGTCTTCAGGTCATTGAGATACTTGATTATGGCTTCAGATTTCTGGTACTCCTTGATAAGATGTTCGAAGAGCCGCGACACGGTGTAGTCAGCCACCGCCTTATCAGTGTTCTGAAGCTTCTCGGTGGTCTGCCTCTCAAGCTCATGAGCCTGCTCAAATGTGGTCTGCAATTTCTTAAGCAGGACGTTGCGCTTGGCTTCCAGGTCTTTGCGCGCCGACTCCCCGAGGTTCATATACTCGTCCTCAGTCATCGGCTTACCGCCCATTACAGGAATGAGTGCTGGACCCACCGGTGTCACCTGAAGTACGAAGCCCTGTCGCCGCGCCTCCTCGCCTATCTCGGCGAAGAGCTTCTGTTGACCCGCCTGCCCTTCCCCCACGATGCTCTTCCTGTGCGCTTTATACTCTTCGCTGGAGAAAGCCTTTGCCAGCTCGTCCTTTAGCTGTTGGAGAAAGTTGCTTATCTGGTCGCGGAAGACCTTGCCTTTGCCCTGCGGCAGGCTCAGGATTTGCGGACGGTCGGAATCGGCGAAGTTGTGCAGGTAGCACCAGTCGTCCGGATAAACGGGGTTCTCCAACTGTCGCTTCTCAATCAGCTTGTTGATGTAGGTCTTTACCATGGAGGTCTTACCGGTTCCACTCAAGCCGGCGACGTAGATGTTGTAACCCCTGTTCTTCATTGACAAGCCAAACCGGATGCCGCGTATGGCTCTCTCCTGCCCGATGAACTCACGCAGAGGCGCCAGGTCCCTGGTGCATTCGAAGTCAAAGAGCTTCGGGTCGCAGTGCTGGGTACACTTATCCGCGGGCACCTCGTACCTGGCTAGCTTCATTCAAATTCTCCTTTGCCTTCGACTTAAACGCAATTGATTTTACTAATACTATATAGCACGTATTGCGATGATACACAAGAGGATTATTAGCTTCCTGCAAAACTCAAAGTAAAGCACTGGAATCCCCCTCTTCCCCTTTGCCAAAGGGGGACTAAGAGGCTATCTAAAAAGTGCCAAAAATATCGCCGGTGGCACAGGCGTCCCTGCCTGTGAGACGGCTTGCAGGCACGGAGGCCTGCAGTACCATTACCCTTTTTAGACGGCCTGTTAAAGGGGGATTTTGGGACGGTCACACCGTGAGCCTGCGCCTCATGCTGAACAGAGATATAGCAAAGAATATGACAATCAGGACGACCACCAGGGCAAGGGACCAGAACAATCCCGCCTCTATTTCTCCATTGACCAGCGCCCGGTTCAAACGCACCACCGGAGTCAAAGGCGCCAGCCAGCTCAGGGTCTGGACTATCTGGGGAAACGAGGTCAGGGGGAAGAACACACCGCTGAAGAAGAACATGGGCGTTATGAAAAGGGTGAAGTAATAGTTGAAGCTGTAAATGGAGGGCACGATGGAAGTGAAGAACATGGATAGCGAGGCAAACATCAAACCCTCCAGAAAAACGACAAAGGGAACCAGTACCGCCCAGGGGGAGTGCACCAGTTGAAAGATGGAGGCGATTAATAGAATCACCGCCCCGGTCATCAGAGAGCGGGTCGCTCCCCAGAAAATCTCGCCGGCGATGACGTCCTCGATGTTTAACGGCGTGGTGATGATGGCGTCATATGTCCTCTGGTGCTCCATGCGGATGAAGCTACCGTAGGTGCACTCGAAGGTAGCGCTGTACATGGCATAGCTGGATATGATGCCCGGGACGATGAACTCGATGTAGCTCTGCCCGTTCACAAAGCCAACGTAAGCGCCAAGTCCGGCGCCCATCGCCAGAAGGATGATAACCGGCTCTGCCACGAACCCGGGTAGCTCCGGAAGCCAGAACTTGCGGAACACGTCTCCGTTGCGCTGCCACACCCTGATGAAACGCCGCGTGAAGAATCTCATTCTATAAGAGACCTCCCGGTAAGTCTGAGGAATACATCCTCCAGCGTAGCCGTCCTGCGCCTGACCTTACCAGGGAAACTTACGATTAAGCCTTTGATGCGCTCATCTGAATCAGCGTGAAAGACATGGATTCTGCCGTCGAAGTCCTCAAATTCCAGCTTATAGCTCTGTAACTCACGGACTATGGTATCCCTGGTTTCAGGTAATACATCTATTTCCCACACCATATCGCCCGCGTACTTTTGAATGAGGTCTTTCGGCGCGCTGATGTTGAGAATCCTGCCCTGGTGCATGATTGCCACCCTGTCGCACAGCACCGCCGCCTCCTCCATGTTCTGGGTGCACAGAAGCTGAGTGACACCCTGGGACTTAAGCTCCGAGAGCTTGCGCCAGACCAGGTGCCTGGCTTGAGGGTCAAGCCCCACCGTAGGCTCGTCCATGACGATAATTCTGGGGTTGTTAATCAGGGCGCGTGCGAGCATCAGACGCCGCTTCATGCCACCGGAAAGCTCCCTGATGTTGCTGTTCGCCTTGGTCTGTAGCTCGAAGAGGGCTAAGACCTCGGCGCTGCGGCGCTGAGCCTCTTCTTTAGGTATATCGA
>JAUYDO010000102.1 GCA_030691835.1 Dehalococcoidia bacterium
TGTGCAGTCAGTCTTCAATAGATACATAGACTATCTCGAGGCGGAGCGCCACGCTTCACCCTACACCGTTCGCAACTATAAAACAAACCTGCTGGACTTCTTCCAGTTCCTAAGGATTAAGGGCACGAAAACCATGGAAGAGATAGACAAGCAGGCACTTCGCGCCTATCTGTCACAGCTCACGGACAGCGGCATGTCAAAGTCCAGCATCGCACTGAAGCTCTCCGCCATCCGCTCCTTCTACCGTTATCTGCTGAGGGAAGGCATTATGTCAACTGACCCCCTCGCCAATACCGCCTCACCGAAGCTGGACAAGCGCCTGCCCGATTTCCTGTCCATCCGGGAGACGGAGCGGCTTCTATTGACGCCGGACTTATCCAAGCCGGAGGGAAAGCGCGACCGCGCCTGGCTGGAGCTCCTCTACGCCTCAGGAATCAGGGTCAGCGAGCTTGTCGGGTTGAACCTTGAGAATGTCAATCTTGATACCCGTGAAATCCGGGTTGTCGGCAAAGGCTCAAAAGAGCGAGTGGTGCTAATGGGCGAGCCTGCCGCCAAAGCTTTAACTGATTATATAAATAACGCCAGACCTGCACTATTGGGTAATAGAACGAGTAACGCATTCTTTGTGACCAGCTATCAATCGGCTAATGGAGTAGTATACGGAAAGCGGCTTACGGTGCGCCGGGTGCAGAAACTGCTCGATGAAATCACGCACAGAGCGGGAATTGAAAAGAGGGTGCATCCGCACATGGTGCGCCATACCTTCGCCACGCACATGCTTGACGGCGGCGCCGATTTGAGGGTCGTCCAGGAGCTACTGGGACACGCCGACCTGTCTTCCACCCAGATTTATACCCACGTCACCAAACAACAGGCAAAAAAGGTATACCTATCCGCGCATCCTCTCGCTTCGGAGAAGAAAAAGGAAATTGAACATAAAGGACCGGATACAGAGACTACGCCAGAAGCTAATTGAGAAGGAAGTAGACGCCATCCTGGTCTCTCAACCTGAGAACCGGTACTATCTATCGGGCTTTGATGGCTCCGCCGGCTTCCTGCTCATCACGGCGCAGAAGCAGGTTCTTGCCACCGATTTCAGATACATCGAGCAGGCGAAAATGCAGGCTCCTGACTACGAGATTTTCCGCACCATCGGCAACCTTTCTGAATGGTTCCCCGGGTTTGTCGCCGAGCAGAACATCAATAGGCTGGGATTTGAAAGCGGTCACCTGACCTTCTCCACCTATGCGCAATTATCAGATATACTGAAGTCGCTATCCCGTCCGAAACTTGTACCGTTGAACGGCATAGTGGAATCTCTCCGCATTGTTAAAGAGCCGGAGGAGATAGCGCTTATCACCAGAGCCGTAAAGCTGACGGATAGGGCTTTTAAATATGGTGAAAACATCTTGCGACCGGGTATCACTGAAAAAGCGCTTGCCTGGGAGATAGAAAGGTTCATCAGGGAGCACGGCAGCCAGAGTGTGCCCTTCGAGCTAATCGTAGTCGCCGGCGCCGTCGCCGCACTGCCCCACGCCAAGCCCTCCGACCGCCCCATAAAGGCAGGAGAGACGGTTATAGTAGACATCGGCGCTAAGATAAGCGGGTACACCAGCGATATGACCCGCACCTTCTGGCTAGGCACCCGCGATGACACCTTCGAGCGCGTTTACCAGACTGTACTGAATGCCAAGTTGACCGCCATCGCCGGGATAAAGGCAGGCATGACCGGACACGAGGTTGACAATATAGCCAGAGAAGTGATAAAAAAGGCGGCATACGGTGAAGCCTTCGGACACGGGCTGGGACACGGCATCGGCTTAGCCACGCACGAAGCGCCTCGCCTCGGTCCCAACTCAACGGATGTCCTGACCGACGGCATGGTCTTTACCGTGGAGCCGGGAATCTACCTGGTGGGGTGGGGAGGGGTGAGGATTGAAGATGATGTTATAATAGAGAATGGCAAAGCCAGTGTAATCTCAAAAACCGGGAAAAACCTGAGGTAGAAATTGCTGAAAGCCGACCTGCATATTCACACCAGATACTCCATGGACTGCAGTACCACGCTGGAACAGGTCATCAACGAGTGCCAGAAGAAGGATATAAACTGCGTAGCTATCGCCGACCACGGCGCTATTGACGGCGCGCTCAGGATGAAGGAAGTCGCCCCCTTCCCGGTAATCGTGGCTGAGGAAATCCTGACCACGCGCGGTGAAATCATGGGCATGTTCCTGGAGGAGCTGGTGCCCAGCGGCTTGTCTATGGAAGAGAGCATAACCAGAATAAAGGCGCAGGGCGGACTGCTGTGCATACCGCACCCCTTTGACATGGTGCGCCAGAGCGCTTTGAACAGCGATACTATCGAGAAAATAGTCGAGCAAATTGACGTACTGGAGGTATTCAACGCCCGCAGTCTGCTCCTAAGCAGTTCGAACAAGTCGCGCACCTTCGCCAAAAAGTACGGCATCCCGGGCAGTGCCGGCAGTGACGCCCATACCGCCGCAGAAATCGGCAACGTCTATGTCGAGATGCGCGAATTCAATGGCAAGGCGGACTTCCTGAAAGCCCTGTCTGATGGCAAGGTC
The DNA here is from genome assembly GCA_030691835.1 of Dehalococcoidia bacterium. Classification (GTDB taxonomy): domain Bacteria; phylum Chloroflexota; class Dehalococcoidia; order Dehalococcoidales; family UBA3254; genus JAUYDO01. Next base: position 2,586 of record JAUYDO010000102.1, read on the forward strand.
TGCGGTCGCAAAACCAGCCTCTTTGCGCACTTTAACAGCACTCTGGAGCGGATAAAACATAATCTGGCTGGAAACAAGTAATGTACCGATTCGGCTGGTTTTCCACGGGCAGGGATAAGGCGGCTAGAGACCTGCTCACCGCCGCCTACGAAAACATTCGGAAGGCTAATATCCAGGGCAAGCTCGCCTTCGTTTTCTGCAGTCGTGAGCCCGGTGAATCGGCAGAGAGCGACCACTTCCTCAAGCTGGTCAAGGGCTACTGCATCCCGGCGATTCACTTCTCCTTCCAGCGCTTCAAAGCCGGTCAGCCCCGGATGGATACAGAGGCTTTGCGCCTCGCCTACGACCGTGAAGTGATGAAAAAGCTGGAGAACCGCCACGCCGACCTTTGCGTTCTTGCCGGGTACATGCTGATAGTCGGCAAGGAAATGTGCCGGAAATATGATATGATAAACCTACACCCTGCGGCGCCGGGCGGACCCGCCGGGACCTGGCAGGAGGTGATATGGCAGCTCATCGCCAGTAAGGCGCAGAGCACCGGAGTGATGATGCACCTGGTCACGCCTGAGCTGGACAGAGGACCGGTGGTAACCTACTGCACCTTCTCCATCAGGGGTAGCGCCTTTGATAAGCACTGGGCGGACATAGATGGTCTATCGGTCGAGGAAATAAAAAAGAGGGAAGGTGCGAACAACCGTCTCTTCAAGACTATCAGGGAGCACGGGGTGAAACGGGAGTTCCCGCTGATTATCGCCACCCTTAAAGCCTTCAGCGAAGGCAGGGCCAGAATCACACCGGACAAAAAGGTGGTTAACTCAAGTGGCAAACCGGTCAACGGGTATGACCTGACAGAAGGGATAGAGAGGCTTATTTCAAATAAAATGAAATAAGTCCTGGATATAAATGTCCCCTTTCCATAGCAATAGGGAACGGGACAAAAGGATAGGATTCTATGGCAAATAACTATATAGCTTTTGACCTTGAAGGACCGCTGTCGCCCCAGGACAACGCTTACGACCTCATGAAGCTCTTCCCTGACGGCGATAGACTCTTCGAAATAATCAGCCGCTACGACGACCTGCTTACACTGGAAGGCAAGGAGGGCTACGAGCCCGGTGACACCCTGGCGCTCATCGTCCCCTTCCTGGTGCTCCACGACATTACGGAAGACAACATCACCGAGCTGGCGGCCAATTACACGGTATATGCCCCGGACCTGCCCGG
>JAUYDO010000177.1 GCA_030691835.1 Dehalococcoidia bacterium
CAGTCGGTATTCGAAGACCTGCGAAAGGGCGGTTATGTCAGGGTCAGAGTTGATGGTAAGGTACTTGACCTCTCTGATGAAATCCATCTCGATAAGAACAAGAAGCACCGCATCGAGGTGGTGGTGGACAGGCTGGTCACCGGGCAGAGCGACAGCCAGAGCCGGATAGCGGACTCTGTTGAGACAGCGCTCAAGCTGGGAGCGGGCATTGTCCTGGTCTCAATCATTGACGGCGAGGAGCTATTGTTCTCAGAGCACTTCGCCTGCGTGCACTGTGGCATCAGCCTCGGCGAGATTGCCCCACGCACCTTCAGCTTCAACAGCCCGCACGGCGCCTGCCCGAACTGCACCGGGCTGGGAGTCAAGCTGGAGATAGACCCGGACCTGGTCATACCGGACAGGGACATCTCCATCACCCAGGGCGCCATAAGACCCTGGCAGTTTCAGACCTGGTACCATGACTATATCGAGTCCCTGGCGCGGCGGCACGGTTTCTCCCTGCATACGCCGGTAAATAATCTCAGCAAAGAGCATCTCCATCTGGTACTCTATGGTGAAGGCGGAGAGCGGGAGAGATACCGCAACCGCTTTGGCAGATACAGGGAGTATTTCAATGGCTTCGAGGGCATTATCCCGCGCATGGAGCGGCTCTACCATGACACGGAGTCCGAGCACTCCCGCGCCGATATAGAGCGCTACATGGTCGCCAGACCCTGTAGCGTTTGCGGGGGCAAACGGCTGAAGCCGGAGACCCTGGCAGTGACAGTCGGCGGTAAGAATATCATTGACGTAAGCTCTATATCGGTGACCGAGTCCTTGAAGTGGGTAGCCGCGCTGAAGGACGGAGACAAGCCCATACTCAGCGAGCGGGAGCAGATGATAGCCCACCAGATTATCAAGGAGATTTCGGCGCGCCTGGGCTTCCTTAAAGACGTTGGTCTGGACTACCTGACCCTGGACCGCGCGTCAGCCACGCTAAGCGGCGGAGAGGCACAGCGCATCCGGCTGGCTACCCAGATAGGTAGCGGGCTGATGGGCGTGCTCTATATTTGTGACGAGCCGACGGTCGGACTGCACCCTGCTGATGACGCGCGCCTTATCGATACCCTCAAGAGACTCAGAGACCTTGGCAACACCATTCTGGTCGTTGAGCACGATGAAGCCATGATGCGCGCCGCCGACCATATAATAGACATGGGCCCCGGGGCGGGGGAGCACGGCGGCTGGATTGTCGCCACCGGCACCCTCCACGACATTATGAACTCAAAGCAGTCCCTGACCGGGCAGTATTTGAGCGGGGCGAAGCACATTCCCATGCCCGGGAGCCGGCGCCCCGGCAACGGCATGGAGCTCGTAATCAAGGGCGCCCGGCAAAACAACCTGAAGAATATAGACGTGCATATCCCGCTGGGCAGGTTTGTCTGCATCACCGGCGTCTCCGGCAGCGGCAAGAGCTCGCTAGTGGACGAAATCCTGTACCGAAGGCTGGCTCATATACTGTACGGGTCCAGGGAGCCGGCCGGCAAGTGCGACCGCATCCTTGGTGTAGAACTAATTGACAAGGTGGTCAATGTCGACCAGTCGCCAATCGGGCGGACGCCGCGCAGTAACCCGGCGACCTACACCGGCACCTTTACGCCCATCCGCGACCTCTTTGCCACAGTCCCGGAGGCGAGGATGCGGGGCTACGGTCCGGGGCGGTTCTCGTTTAACGTAAAGGGCGGGCGCTGTGAAGCCTGCCGCGGCGAGGGCTTTATCGAGATTGAGATGCAGTTCCTGCCCGATGTCACCGTGCCCTGCGAGGTGTGCAAGGGCAAGCGCTACAACCGCGAGGCGCTGGATATAAGGTTCAAAGGCAAGAGCATCGCCGAGGTGCTGGATATGACCGTAGAGCAGGCGCTGGCTTTCTTCGAGAACTTCCCGCAGATTAAGAAGAAGCTGGGGACTCTGCACGATGTCGGGCTGGGCTATATTCACCTGGGTCAGCCGGCACCCACGCTATCCGGCGGCGAGGCGCAGAGGGTGAAGCTGGCGACAGAGCTATCAAGGCGCTCCACAGGCAAGACGCTGTATATCCTCGATGAGCCGACCACAGGCTTATCCTTCGAGGACACGGCGGCGCTTTTGCGGGTGCTACAGCGGCTGGTTGACGCCGGCAACACGGTGATTGTAATAGAGCACAACCTGGATGTGATAAAGAACGCCGACCACATTATAGACCTGGGACCGGGAGCCGGAGACCGCGGCGGCTATGTAATAGCCACCGGCACGCCGGAAGAGATAGCCAGGGAGGGTTCCTCCGCTACGGGGCAGTATCTGACCAGGGTTCTGAAAAAAGACTACGTATTGACTAGCTGAGTGGACTCGGCTATCATATGAGACTGAAAGACCGATAAGAGAGGCAATGCCTCTCTTTTAATTTCATTGCGGGGGGAGGTAGGGAAATATCAGGAGGACAATTGGCTGGCGAAACATCACGCACCACCACACGACCCCTGTTCTTCTACGGGTATGTCATCGTCTTCGTCGCCATAATTGTCTTCATGATGACGTTCGGCGCTAACTATACCTTCGGCGTCTTTTTCAAGCCCCTTTCCACGGAGTTCGGCTGGACAAAGGCTGTAACCTCATCCGCCTATTCAATCCTCACCATTTCAGCCGGATTTCTGGGTATTTTTGCTGGCAGGCTGACCGACCGATTCAGCGTCAGGATAGTCTCCATTGTCATGGGCTGTTTCCTGGGCATCGGCTATATTCTGATGTCACAAATCAACGCTATCTGGCAGATGTACCTCATCTACGCACTGATAATAGCGCCGGGACTCGGCGGTGTCTGGCCCGCGCTAACCTCCATCGTGCCCAGGTGGTTTGCGCTGAGAAGGGGACTTATGATGGGCGTCGCGGCCTCCGGCGTAGGCATCGGCACGCTGGTTCTCCCTCCGGTTATCAGCCGGTTTATCCCCGTCTACGGCTGGCGCACCTCGTATATCATTATGGGTGCCTTCGCATTGACTGTAATCGTGCTGGCGTCGCTGTTCCTGAAACGCGACCCGCATCAGACCGGTCAGCCATTATATGGCGAAGATAAATTGAAACCAGACCGAAAACCGCCGGAGACCGGGACACTTTCACTCCGGCAGGTGGTGCGCAGCCACCTCTTCTGGATGGTCTGCCTTATCTACTTCTTATTCGGTTTCAGCCTGCACACCATCATGGTGCATATTGTGCCGCACGCAATCGAGACCGGGATACAGCCGGAAACAGCCGCCGAGCTACTGGGCATCATCGGTGCTACCACCGTCGTGAGCAAGCTTGTGGTGGGCTCGGTGAGCGATAGGCTCGGCATCAAACTATCTCTAGTTTACAACTTCATCCTGCTGACAGCCGGACTGCTCTGGCTACAGGCGGCAACCGACCTTTGGACACTGCGCGGGTTTGCCATCGCCTTCGGCTTCTCTTATGGCGGTATAATGACCCTTCAGTCACTGCTTGCGGCGGAGTTGTTTGGTTTAAGCTCCCTGGGGCTGATAGTCGGCTGTGTCTCTTTCATCTATACCATTGGCTCCGCAACCGGTCCCGTCCTCTCTGGCTATATATTTGACGTGACCGGCAGCTACAAGGTAGCCTTTCTTATCTGTGCCATCCTCGAGGCAGCGGCTCTGACGGTGGTCCTGACCACACTGGGCAAGAGAAAAAGCTGAAAGCTTACCACGGTGGACAAGAAATCAAGAATCTACTACGGGTATATTATCATGGCTGCTTCAGCCATCATCATGATGATGGGCTGGGGGACTCATAACAGCTACGGTGTTTTTTTAGAACAGCATATGACCGAGATCGGCTGGACCAGGGCGCTGAC
>JAUYDO010000195.1 GCA_030691835.1 Dehalococcoidia bacterium
AAAAGGTCTCTTACGGCAGCTCGCTCGATTATCCTGCCGGCATACATCACCGCCACTTTGTGGCACATCTTGGCGACAATGCCGAAATCGTGGGTGATGAAAATCAGCGCCAGTTTCTCACGCTGCTGAATATCCCGGAGCAGGTTCAAATACTGCATCTGGATAGTGACATCGAGTGAAGTCGTCGGCTCATCCGCAATAAGCAGTTCCGGGCGGCAAGCCAGGCATATTGCCCCGACGACCCGCTGCCTCATGCCCCCGCTAAACTGGTGGGGGTAGTCGTTAACGCGGGTGTCGGCGGCCGGGATACCCAGCCCGCGCAGGAGGGTTACTACCCTATCACGCAAGGGCTTTCCTTTCACTTTGTCATGGATAATGATGCCCTCGGCTACCTGGTCGCCGATGGAGAAAACTGGGTTGAGCGAGACCAATGGGTCCTGGAGAATCAGGCTGATGTGTCGGCCTCGATATTGTCTTATCCCCTTGTCACTGAGGTCGAGCAGATTCACGCCGTCAAAGAGCACCTGTCCGGCGATACTCTTCCCGGGGTTCGGCACCAGACGAAGGATGGAAAGGGCGCTTATTGTCTTACCGCACCCGGACTCCCCCACTATGCCTAAGGACTCCCCCCGGTCTACCGAGAAGCTAACATCATCCACCGCCTTGACCACACCTCGCCGTAAGAAGAAATAGGTTTTCAGATTTTTTACTTCTAATAATGCCATATTACAACTGCCTCAATCTAGGGTCTAGTTTATCTCTCAGCCAGTCACCGAACATGTTAAAAGCCAGCACGGTTAGAGCTAAAGTCAGACCTGGGAAAAAGCTAATCCACCAGGCACTGGTAATGTAGCCTCGTCCCTCGGATACCATCTGCCCCCAGGATGGGGTTGGGGGTGGTATGCCCGCTCCCAGGAAGCTTAACGATGCTTCCGCGAGAATAACCTGGCCTAGCTCAAGACTGGCCATAACCATAAAGGTATTGAAAACGTTGGGGAAGATATGGATTGCCATGATGCGCGGGGTCGAACAGCCGGCCACCCGGGCTTGTAAAATAAAGTCTCGTTTCGTTACGCTTAAAGTATCACCGCGGATAAGCCGGGCAAAGCGCGCCCAGAGAAGCACACTGAGAGCTACGATGACGGTCCTCATACTGGGTCCCAGAGTCATGGCAAAGACCAGCGCCAGCAGGATATTGGGTATCGCCATAAAGCTATCTACTACCCTCATTATTATGGCACTGAATGTTCCTTTCGTATAACCCGCGATAATCCCTAAGGCGAGCCCTATTCCCCCCGCGATTACGTTGACAAGTAGGGCGACAATCAAACTCACCCGGGCTCCGTAGAAGATGCGAGTCAGCAAGTCCCGCACCAGGGTATCGGTGCCGAGGAAGTGTTCCGGGCTGCCGCCGGGCTGCCAGGTCGGGGGCAGTAGCCGGCTGGGCAGGTCGACCTCATAGGGGGAGTGCGGCGTGAGCAGAGGCGCAAATATTGCGGAAAATATAATGGCAAACAGGATAATGACGGCCAGCCACGGCAATCCGGCTCGCCGGACCTTGGTTATGATACCAACTCGCTTTTGCTTAGCAACTCCGATTGCCTGCTGTTGTGTCGCCATTTCTTACCTCAACTACCGTATCTAATTCGTGGGTCGACATAGGAATATAGAATATCTACGAGAAGGTTGATACCGATTATCATTGCGCCCTTGATCATAACCACCGACTGGACCAGTGGATAGTCGCGGAAGATAATCCCTTCGTAAGCCAGCCGGCCTACCCCCGGCCAGGCAAAAACCGTTTCAATGACGATGGCGCCGCTTAAAAGAAGTCCAAGGTACATTCCAGCAAAGGTCAGCACCGGGATAAGGGAGTTCCTCAGGACATGCTTCCATATCACCATGGTTGATGACACGCCCTTTATCCGTGCCAGCTTGACAAACTCGCTATCCATGTTCTCGACGACGCTGGAGCGGAGCAGGCGGGTCATGCCCGCCAAGACAAAGAAGGACAGGCTAAACGCGGGTAAGATATAGTGGTCAATTCCGCCCATCCTGGCGGCCGGTAGAACGCCGAGACGAACGGCAAAAACATCCATTAGCACCAAGCCTACCCAGAAAGAGGGCGCGGCTATCCCGATAACGGAAAAAAGCCTCGTTGCCGAATCAATATTGGTTGCTCGGTGCGACCCGGCGAGTACCCCCAGTGGTATGGCGGCCAGAATGGCAAAGAGAAACGCGACTCCCGCCAGCCTCAGGCTGTTGGGCAGGCGCTCCATGAAAAGCTCGGTGGCGGGTCGGCCAAATCTTATTGACTTCCCCAGGTCCCCCCTCAGAGCATTGGTGATAAACTCGTAAAATTGGATAGGGTAAGGTCGGTCCAGCCCGAGCTGATGAATCATATACTGTCGGTCAGCCTCAGTAGCGTCCGCCGGCAAAAGCAGGTCAACTGGATTCCCGGTGAGACGGGCCAGGACAAACACAATTGACCCCAGAATCAAGAGGGATAATAACGCCTGTAGAAACCGCATATATA
>JAUYDO010000015.1 GCA_030691835.1 Dehalococcoidia bacterium
ATTCTCCCTGCCCGTCACAGTCAGGCTGGTAAACAGCGAAATTACCAGCTCCGCCGCCGCTTTTTCCGTGTAATAAATCCAGGACACTTCCCCTCCGCTGAAGAGACACAATCAACTAATCATACCCGACATTCCGAAGCGGCGACAAAAAACCAGCCTCTCACCAGCGCCCCAGCCCGAACCTTCTCCTGTGCCTGGCTGGCTCGGCGGCAGACTCGTCCTCCTGGTCAGTCAGACGGACATAGATGGTGTCCGCAATCTCCTTGTCCACCGCAAACTGTGTCTGCCTTATCTGAAACACGAAAGAGGGGAATCTCTGGATAAGGGTAATCGGCGCACCGGGAAGAACACCCATAGCCATCAGCTTCTGCAACTGGTTGGACCCCGACGCATAGACGTAGGCTACCGCGCCTTTCTGACCGGGGACCAGTTGAGACAGAGACGCCACCAGCTTAGTGCCGTGCCTCTGCCCCTGCTGGCAACACCGCCCCGGCGGTATCGGCTTGCCGTGGGGGCAAATCTTGGGATGCCCGAGCAGGGCGCAGATGCTCTCCTCCAGCCCCGGGTCGATGAGGTGCTCGAACCGGCATGCCCTTTCGTGCATGCTCTTCTCGCCGGTGCCCAGTACGTCTGCCAGAAGTCGCTCCGCCAGGCGATGTCGCCTGACCACGTTGCTTGCCGCCGCACGTCCCCTGTCAGTCAGCTTTATCCGGCTATCGCTGGAGGATATGTATCCGGCTTCCTTCAAATGAGCTACCGGCTCCTGTTCTCCGGCTGGCAAGTCAGCCAGAGCCATTGAGTCCTGCTTAGCCTCTTCGGTTTTAATCCACAATGTCTCCAGAAGCTCTTCAGCCTTTTCTCCCAGTTGTTCCATGTTCTTTACTCCTCAGCGATTTAAGCGCTTTCAACAGTCCGGTTTCTCCCGGCATCTCATAGCCACAGTTGGGACACTTGACCATATGGCAGAGACCAGCAATCGGGCATCCCTTACATGCCGTCTGGACGTCCTTCTCCTCAAATTCAAAGCCGCAAAGAGAGCACTTCATAGTGACACCCCCAGACTGGTGAGAGCCCAATTCAGGACAAAACCCACCAGGAAGGCGAACGGGAATATAAACAGAGCGATTGCCACGGCGGTCTTGACGCCGCGCTCCTTAACCATCACCGAAAACTGGGCGATGCAAGGAACAAACAGGGTCAGGGTAACCGCGGACACCACCAGCGGCACTCCAACCAGTATTCCTGCCTCGTTGAGGTCGTAGAGACCAGCGGCGCCGAAGTCCCGCCGGAAGAAGCCATAGAGAAAGATAGTGCTGGTCTCCGGAGGCAGCCCGATGAACCTGACCAGCGGCTCAAGCCCGCTGCTGATATAGTCGAAGGCTCCGGTCAGTTTACCCGCCCACAACAAAATACTGGCGATTATAAACACCGGGAAGACCTCAAGAAAGTACCACTGCAAGCGGGCAAGCGTTTTGACCATCACGTTGGAGAGCTTGGGCCACCTGAGCGGAGGCACCTCCATGTAGAAGCTGGAGCGCTCGCCCGGGATGACCTTGCCCGCCAGATAGCCAACCAGCAGGAAAATAAGAAACACCGCCAGCACCCAGATAAGCAAAGCCATCACGTTTCCCGATAGAATAGCGAACACCACTCCCAACTGCGCCGAGCACGGAATCGCTAAAGCCAGCAGGAGGGTGGTGATTACTTTCTCGCGCTTGCTTTCCTGAGTGCGGGTGACGATGGTAGCCATAGTATCACAGCCAAAGCCGAGCACCATTGGGATAACGGCACGGCCGGTAAGTCCGATGAATTTGAACACCCGGTCAATGAGCATCGCCAGCCGGGGCAAGTATCCGCTGTCTTCGATTATGGAGAATGCGATAAAGAAAGTAGTCACAATGGGCAGTATCAGGGCAAAGGTGTAGCGCACCCCCAGCGTTATGATACCGAACTCGCCCACAAAGAGGTCTTGCACCAGAGTGACAGGAACATAGGTGGTTACAAGCTCTGTGACCCAGGGATTAATCCACTCACCAAAAATGGTATCCTCAATGTATTTTACCGCCACCTGAGCGCCCAGGACGCCGACAAACTGATAAAGACAGAGGTACAGAACGATAATAAGGATAGGTACACCGGTGATTGGACTCATCATCAGGCGGCTCAGCCGCTCGGCAAACCCGGCGCCGACTTTTGCTTTTGCGGTAACGGTGGCTGAGAGGATGCGCTTGACCTCATGCTGTTGTCGCAGGGCGATGACGTAGCTCAGCGGCTGGTTATAGCGCGCCCTGGCTTCAGCCACAATGCCCTGTATCCCGGCGAAGCTGGGGGCATCCTGCTCACTGACCTGTTTCTCCACCTGGCGGTCGCCCTGGAGCAAGAGCAAGCCGATAGCCCGCCTGGAAACGCCGTAACTGCCCTTCAGCAGGCTTTCAATCCGGCTCAGGGCGGACTCCAGTGCCTCATCGTATTTAAGCGGCACAGCCCTGGTTTCTAGCATGTTCTCCCAATCTCCTGCGCAGAATATCCATACCCCGACCTGACGTGGCTACAGTGGCGACCACCGGAATGCCCAGCACTTCCTCCAGCCTGGCGGCGTCAACCATTATTCCCGCCGCTTCAGCCTCATCCGTCATGTTCAAACTCAGGACGACGGGAAGTCCGGCTTCAATCAGCTGAAGGGTGAACGGCAGCATCCTCTCCAGGTTCTTGGCATCCACCACGTGCAAGACCACATCCGGTTTCTCGGTCAGCAGGACGGCTCTGGCAATCCCCTCCTCCTCCGTGATAGGAAGCAGGGAGTACATTCCCGGGGTGTCCGTCACCTCATAATCATGACCATCCAGACGGGCTTTACCTCGCATTATACTTACCGTAGTGCCCGGGTAGTTGGACACAGTGGCACGCGCGCCGGTGAGCCGGTTGAATACCAGGCTCTTGCCCACATTGGGACTGCCAACGATAGCCACCTTCTTCAAGCCAGGTTGGGTTGCCTGTGAGCCCTGGCCGCAACAATCATGGTGACCACCCAAGCCAAAGACACTCAGTATTTTGCCTGAAAGGCTCATTTCTCATCCTCTTTCTTGCGCCGGCACTCCGGGCAGTATCCCGTCATATTGACCTCGGCTCTGGTTATTTCAAAGTCCTTTGCCTCCGGAACATTGCTCTGCACGTAACTGGTCAGTGGATGGTTGAACTCGATGACCCTGCCACAGCCGAGACAGACCAGGTGGTGATGCTCCGCAGACGGGCTTACCTCGTAGTGATGGTGCGTTTCATCGAAATGGAGCTCTTCAACCAGTCTCAGCTTCTTAAACAACCCCAGAGTCCGGTAGACGGTGGACAGGCTCAGATTGGAGTCTTTCTTGCGCGCCCGGCGATAGACCTCATCGGCGTCAAGGTGTCCCTGCCCTTGCCGGATTATGTCGAGTATCAAAGCCCGCTGACTGGTCGCCTTCATTCCGGCTTTTTTTAGCAATTTACGCTCGTTGTTGCTAATGATTCTCATTTGCGACAACAGTATAGCACAGTCGGAGCCATTATGCAAGAGGTGTTTTCCCCATTTTGCCCGGCACCCAGACACGTTTTCGGTTAGGTTTTCAGATATCTTCTATGCTATAATGGGTATGTGATTAAGACGATTGCGACTAACCGTAAGGCTTACCACGATTTCATCCTGGGCGAGACCGTGGAAGCCGGAATCGAGCTTACCGGCACGGAGATAAAGTCCATCCGCGCCGCGGCGGTAAATTTGCGCGATTCCTACGTCAGACCCGATGATGGAGAGCTGTGGCTGGTGGGTGCTCACATCGCCCGGTACGACCCCGGGAGCTACATGAGCCATGAGCCGACCCGGCGTCGCAAACTCTTGCTCCATCGCAAGCAAATCAATACCCTGATAAGCAAGTCGGCGGAAAAGGGTCTTACCATGGTAGCCACTAAGCTCTACCTCAAAGGCCATCTTGCCAAGGTTGAGGTGGCGCTGGCAAAAGGTAAGAAACTCTACAACAAGCGCGAGGACATAGCCCGCCGCGACACCGAAAGGGAGATGGAGCGGGCTATCGCCTATCACAAGTAATGGGGACGCGTGGCTTCGACAAAGGAGGTTGGCTACAGAATCGCAAGCCGAGGACGCCATTGACCTCGTAAAACCAGTGGCAAAAAATAAACGAGAAACCTGAACTGGTTCTTGCCGCCTAACTAAACAGGCGGCACATTCACCCCGACCCCACCTCAACGGGTTGGGAGTGGGTGCAGAAAAGTTGAGGTGCTACAGCCTCCATGCCGGTAAGGGCTGCCACAGAAAAACCGGCTGGTCTGACCGAGACTCCGGCCTCGAGAGGTCGGCCAGACGAGAGCAAATCGAGACTAAGCTTGTAGCATATTCTGGGCGGTCTCTTTTGGACGGGGAGTTCAACTCTCCCCCGTCTCCACCAAGATTCAAAACTCGCCTCAGCGTTATTAGCTGGAGCTTTTCTGTATCTAGCGGTATGGATGGGGAGACCATGGTATATAACGTAAAGCGAACTCCACGTTCCCACAGGCATAGAGCGCCGCCAGGAGTTCCCCCTCCAATAACCAACTACAATATGTATTACCCACTCAACCCTATTTGCTATTCCCTTTAGTCGAAATATGTGGCGTAAGCTTAGCGGTTTAGTAAATTTGGAAGCTATTTATTGGTGTTATAGCGGCAGACCGGGTATGTGATATAATATTGATATATT
>JAUYDO010000035.1 GCA_030691835.1 Dehalococcoidia bacterium
GACAAATGGAAGAGTCTGCCACCCGATGTTCAGCAGGGGATAATGAGTGTGAGTGGTCTTACCGGAACAAAGAATGAGGGCGATGTATGGGATAGAGTTGCCGCCAGCACTCGAAAATCATCCCAGGATAAAGGCGTAGAAATCACCACCGTGGCGAAAGATGAACTGGCGAAATGGTACAATTTTGGCAAACCTATCTGGGATGAGTATGCCAAACAACTGGACTCCAAGGGCTTACCCGGGACGAAACTTGTTGAGGAGACTATCCGCCTGGTTGAGCAATATAAGAAGTAGAAACGGCTGAGTTGCGTACAGTGTTTGGGTGATGCTATTCTGTTACCGTGAACGAACCGAAGCAACCCTTGACTTTTATCATCCTGGGTTGCTTCGGTTGCAATTTGCCTTCCTTTCGTTGCCCCACTGATAGTATCATTATTGTCTCATTACCAGTAACATAATAAAACATAATAAAAAAGAGACGGACTAAAGTAGAAAGTTGAAGCTGGGAGACAGGCTTGGACAGGATTCTGAACATAGTGTTGAGATGGTTAAGCTGGGTTGCCGCTGGCGTACTGACCGCGCTGATGTTTTTTACCACCGCCGACGTGTGCCTGCGCTACATCTTCAATAAACCGATAGTGGGCGGTCTTGAGGTCAGCGAATACCTTATGGCTGCTCTGGTATCACTGTGTCTGGCTCATACGGCGTTTAAGAGGGGGCACATCGGCGTAGACCTGCTGGTGAGCAGGTTATCGGAGAAGGCTCAGGCAACCATTAATAGCATTACGTGTTTCCTTGGACTGATACTGGCGTTACTTATGACGTGGCAAACCATACTATATGCCAGAGACATGCAGGAAAGGCAACAAGCATCAGCTACACTGGGTATACCCGCTTTCCCTTTTGTTTGGATAGTGGCAATTGCGAGCCTCATCTTAGCGCTGGTGCTCTTGTCCAATCTTCTTCAGCACCTGTCCAGGCTCATTAAAAGCAGAGCCACAGCGCGCAGGGGCTTTGTAGCACTGGGGTTCGTGGTGGTTCTGCTATTCGTCACTGCCCCATTATGGGCACAGGCAATGCACTTGCAACTGGCGGCTTCCTCCGTAGGCTACGTTGGCATGGGCTTAATGTTTCTGCTTCTGGCTTCCAGCATGTCAATCGGGTTTGTTATGTCATCCATTGGTTTTTTGGGTATGATGTATCTGGTCAATACAGACGCGGGGCTGAGTCTCCTGGGCAGAGTGCCCTATGCCACGATGGCTGATTATTCACTGATGGTTCTCCCCCTCTTTATTCTCATGGGCGAGCTTGCCTTTCAGGCAAGGTTGAGTGAAGACCTGTACTTCATGGTACACAAATGGGTGGGACATCTACGCGGTGGACTGGCGATGGCTACCATCGGTGCCTGTGCCGGTTTCGCCGCTGTCTGCGGCTCAAGTGTGGCTACGGCAGCCACCATGACTACGGTGGCACTGCCAGAGATGCGAAGACATAAATACGACCCCGCTCTTTCTACCGGCACCCTGGCCGCCGGGGGCACATTAGGTATCCTCATTCCTCCAAGTATCGGCTTTATCATCTATGCGATGACGACTAGCCAGTCCATAGGTAAATTATTCATCGCCGGCATCTTCCCCGGAATAATCCTCACTATCCTGTACATGCTTACTGTCTATATTATAGCCACACGTAATCCTAAGACAGCTCCACCGGCACCCCGGGCAAGTTTCACTGAAAGGTTAACGTCACTCAAAAATTCCTGGGGTGTCCTGCTTCTGTTTTTGGTAGTCATGGGAGGCATGTATATGGGAGTTTTTACTCCCACCGAAGCCGCAGGGATTGGGGCTTTTGGAGCGTTCCTTTATGCTTTGGTCATGAGACGGCTTACATTACACAACTACGTTACAGCCCTCCTTGACGCCATGCAGATCACAGGTATGATGTTTCTCATCATCATAGGCACATATATTTTTGGCTACTTTCTGGCGGCGACAAGGCTTCCCTCAATACTGTCCGAATTTGTAGCCAACCTTCCTGTAGCTCGTCTCTATGTTCTTCTCGGCATTCTGGTGCTGTATCTGATTCTCGGCTGTCTTATGGAAATTGTTGCCATGATATTGCTGACAATGCCCATTATTTTCCCCGCCGTTATACTCTTAGGCTACGACCCAATATGGTTCGGGGTAATCATCGTCATAATGATGGAGATGGGGTTGATTACGCCGCCTGTAGGCTTAAATGTATTTGTCATCGCCGGAATGGCTAAGGATATTCCCATGGTAACTATATTCCGCGGTGTTGCTCCCTTCGTAGGCGCTCAAGCATTGTGCATAGCTATACTTATAGCTTTTCCCCAGATTGCAACATTTTTGCCCACCTTGATGATAGGTAAATGAAGTAAGTCCATTTCACGGGCAAGAGCGGGCAACTCAATCTCGTCTTGGAAACTAATACGGGCGTACTAATTAATGTTGAATGACTGTCATTGCGAGAAGCGTAGCGACGAAGCAATCCGTCCAAACTTTGTATGATGATTTATGAGATTGCTTCGCCCTCGGGCTGAACTCGGGCTGAAGCATTCACGACTTCGCCGTGAATGGTCTCGCAATGACAGGGCGATGCAACAAGATTTATTACGTTTGTATTAATAACGAAAGGCGGAGGACGTGGCGGAAGAAATATTTACTAACTGCACTGTCGGGGGTCCCATTCTGGTCCATGTTAGAGATGGAAGAATCGTTCGTATTCGCCCTCTTATCTACAATGAGACCGATGCCCCTTCATGGACAATCAAAGCCAGAGGCAGACAATTTTCACCACCGAGAAAGGCAGCTATATCACCCTTTGCGGTGACAGAAAGGACGCATGTCTACTCTGAAAACCGGATTAAGTATCCCATGATACGGGTTGACTTCAATCCCGATGGGGAAATCCACCTCAGGCGGACGGAAAACAGAGGCATGCCCGGATACGTAAGAATATCCTGGGACGAAGCCCTGGACATCGTCGCCGGTGAAATAAAGAGAATCCAAACGACCTACGGTAAAGAGGCGATTACCGGGACACGGTCGTCTCATCACAACTGGGGTATCATCGGGTACCACTTCAGCGTCTTCTTAAGGTTCATGACCATGCTGGGCTTTACACCTATAGACAACAACCCTGATAGCTGGGAGGGATGGTACTGGGGCGCTTCGCATGCGTACGGTTTTTACTGGAGACTGGGCATGCCCGAGCAATACGACCTTCTTGAAGACTGCCTGAAGAATACCGAATTAATCGTGCACTGGGGCTCTGACCCTGATAGCACCAGAATATCCTATGGCGGGCAAGAGTCAGCCATCTGGCGACTCTGGCTCAAAGAGCTCGGCGTGAAGAATATTTTTATAGACCCGTACCACAACTACACCAGTTGTATCCACGCCGATAAGTGGATTGCGCCCAGACCTGGCACCGATGCCGCTATGGCTGAGGCAATCGCCTATGTCTGGCTCACCGAGGGCACTTACGATAAAGAGTATGTCGCGACTCATACACTCGGCTTTGATGAATGGAAAAGCCACATACTCGGAAAGGAGGATGGAATAGCCAGGACACCGCAATGGGCGGAAGGCATCTGCGGCGTTCCGGCGAGAGTAATTACCGCCCTGGCGAGAGAGTGGGCATCAAAAAGAACGACTCTGGACGCTGGCTCGCTGGGTGGCATGTCAGGTGCCTGCCGGCAGGCATACGCCACGGAATGGGCAAGGCTGATGGTCTATTTGCAGGCGACGCAGGGACTGGGTAAGCCGGGAGTCAGCATCTGGGGCACCACCGCCGGTGTGCCATTTAACGCCGGGTTCAGATTTCCGGGATATTCGTTTTGCGGTATTGACCAGTACGCCCGGAAGAGTATTGCCCGGAAAACCCTCCGTAACCCTGTGTCCCAGCGACTTTACCGGCATATTTTCCCCGATGCCATCCTCAATCCTCCGGTTAGCTGGCTATTTGAGACCACCCGCGGTGCTTCCCTGGACCAGTTCCACCGCTTCACCTATCCTGAAGAAGGCAAATCCGAGTGTCATATGTATTACCGGCACGGCAGTTCCTTCATCGGCACTATGACCGAAACCAATAAATGGGTTAAAGCACTGCAAAGTCCCAAGCTGGAATGCATAGTGGCTCAGGACTGCTGGTGGAGCAGTGAAACCCGCTTTGCCGATATTATCCTCCCTGCCTGCACTAACCTGGAACGAAACGACATCAGCATGTTCAACGAGGTCAGCGGCTATATGAATGATAGTAGTGCCGGCACCAACCACCGCGTTGTCATTTATCAGAAGAAATGTATCGAGCCCCTGTGGGAGTCCAGACCCGACTACGATATTTACTCTGACCTTGCAGACAGACTGGGATTTAAAGAAGACTACACGGAAGGCAAAACTCCGGAAGACTGGATTAAGGATGCTTATGACAACTCTTCACTGCCGCAATACATCTCATGGGAGGACTTTAAGAAGAAAGGCTACTACGTTGTACCCACCCCTGAAGATTATAAGCCGACTCCGGCATTGAGATGGTTCTATGAAGGCAGAGAGTGTGACACACCTGACAACAATCCCAAAAAGAACACCTCCAGAAGCAAGGAGCTGGGCACCTATAGCGGCAAGATAGAGTTTATCTCGCAGAGTTTGCTTCAGAATTTACCGGACGATAAGGAGAGACCCCCCGTGGCGCGCTATATACCAAGCTGGGAAGGATACCAATCCGAGCTTGCCAAAAAATATCCGCTGCAGTTAATTGCGCCGCACCCCAGGTTCTCCTTCCATACCCATCATGACAATCACGTGACATGGTTAGGAGATATTCCCGGGCATCGCATGTTGAAGGATGGCTATCAATGGCAGACAGTCCGCATTCATCCCGTTGACGCCGGAGCCCGCGGCATAAGAAATGGAGACATCGTTAGATTGTACAACGACCGCGGCTCAGTGCTCGGAATCGCCCGCGTCACGGAGCGGGTAAGACCCGGAGTGGTGCATTCCTACGGCAGTGCATCTAAATATGACCCGTTGGAGCCAGGAAAACCCTACAGCACGGACCGGGGAGGCTGTGTAAACCTGCTCACGTCTTCCAGAACAATTTCCAAAAATGTCGCTGGCATGGCGCCGAACTCATGCCTCATTGAAATCGCCAGATGGGAAGATTCCTGAGGCAGTATGTGACGATGTCATATTCTCCAGAGCGGAAGTGCTCAAGCTAAGTGCCCATGAAAGCATAGCTATGCTTGATAGTAGTCGTAAGAAGATGGTCTTCTTGAGATATTCGGAGTCGAATTATATAAAAACTGTAAAATTTGTGGCAAAAACCTCTTGTAAATGAACAACTTTTAGTGTATAATTCACATGACTATTGATGGTGGGAGGTGGCTTTTTGGAACCAATAAGTTTCCCAAAGTGCCAGAAATGCAAGTCCGGAGACCTGGTGCCCCTGTCCGATTTTGGCAGTCAGGGGGCGAATATCCAGTACAAGGCGTGGGTTTGTACCAATCCTGATTGCGGGTTCAACCTTAAAATCAGGAATGGCGATGTCTACATCTACGAGCCCATCAACAACGGTGCCCACTACATTCGTACTCCTCGCTAGTTTGCCGCTTTCGACAGACTATGTTGTTCAGGCAGTAGCGTGCTCTCTTCGCTGACCAGACTCAATGGAATAGCACTTGACATCCTTTTTCCACAGCACTGTCTTAGCTGTGGAAAAGAAGGAGACTTGCTGTGCCAGCCCTGTCGCAAGATTCTACCCAAAATCGCACCACCCCTTTGTCCCAGATGCGGTAGACCTCAACCCAGCGGCACACTGTGTCCTGCGTGCGTGGTCTGGCAGACAGGACTGGACGGCATCCGCTCCCCGCTACGCTTCGATGGAGCAGTCCGCAAGGCAGTTCACGAGCTAAAGTATAATAATATCAGAGCATTAGCTAAACCTATGTCCGAGATGCTGAACGACTATCTAAAAGCAAATCCGATTCCCGGCGACGTCCTGGTGCCGGTGCCTCTGCACCAGAAACGGCTGAGGGAACGCGGGTATAACCAGTCAAGCCTGCTAGCCCGCGAGCTGGGCAGGCTCTCCGGTCTACCGGTCATCGAAGACTGCCTCGTCCGCCTGCGGCAGACGTCCCAGCAGACCAGGACGGCGTCTGTCGAGGAGCGCCGCCGCAATGTGGCGACTGCTTTCGCCTGCCGTAACCGGAATGTTCAGGATAGAAAGGTTATACTTATAGACGATGTCTCCACCTCCGGGTCGACTCTGAGCGCCTGCGCGCAAGCGTTGAAAGCCGCCGGAGCCGTCTCGGTATGGGGACTTACATTTGCCAGAGAAATATAGTGAGAGGAGCTTGAGACAGATGGACATTAATATTACGGGAAAGAACATGGAGCTACTGCCTGCCGTGCAGGACTACGCAGTGCGTAAGCTCGATAAGATAAACCGCATCCTCCGGAAGATTCTGGACTTCGATGTGGAGCTGAGCCAGGAGAATACCAGGTCTCCACAGCAACACTTTGTCGCCCAGGTAACGGTTAATGCCAACGGTACCTTGCTCCGGGGCGAGGAGCGAGGTCAGGACGTATATACGGCGATTGACAAGGTGGCCGTGGTCATGCACCGCCAGGCGGAGCACTACAAAGGCAAGCTGTACGAAAAGGGGCGCGGCACTTCACTGCTCCGGGGTGTTGCGCCCCTCCCCACAACGCCCCCGCCGCCGCCTGAGCCAGAGGAGATTCCTGAGACCATGGAAGTCAACGTGCCGCCCAGGCCTAAAGTAGTAAGAACCAAGAATTTTACTATCAAACCGATGTCAATTGATGAGGCAGTAGACCAGATGGAGCTTCTGGGACACGATTTCTTCATTTTCCGCGATGCCGTTACCTCGGATATTAACCTGATATACCTGCGCAAAGACGGCAACATCGGTGTGATTGAGACAACACCGCGAAAATAGCGTGAGTCCTGTCATTGCGAGCCCCGATGAAGTCGGGGCGTGGCAATCTCAGAAATTTGTACAACGGTCTCTTCAAATAATAAAACCGAATATATATTGTCATTCTGATTAAATCTTAGAGATTCTTCGTCGCTTCCTTCCGTCCCGATAATATCGGAACTCGGGGCGCTCCTCAGAATGACACATCAAACAAGATGGCAGAAGCGCTAAAATACACTACCTTTGATACCAGCTTCGGGTGGATGGGTGTACTGGCTTCATCCGCAGGGCTGGTGCAGATGACCCTGCCCCAGGCTTCACTGCAGGAAGCCCGTGACCGGTTGAGCCCTGTAGCAGGCAGTGCCACCTACGCCCCTGAGGCTTTTCAGGATTTGACCGACCGCGTCAGGAGCTATTTCAAGGGGCGGAGAGCATTTTTCCCGGACAGGCTCGACCTTTCCGGGGCAACGGAGTTCCAGCGCCGGGTCTGGGAAGTCACCCGGCTAATTCCCTACGGTGAGACACGGAGCTACAGGTGGATAGCCGCTGAACTCGGCAAGGCGGAGGCGGTGCGCGCCGTGGGCCAGGCGCTGGGCAGGAACCCGTTACCTATAATCATCCCGTGTCACCGGGTGCTGGGGAGCGATGGAGGACTGTGCGGCTTCGCCGGAGGGCTGCAGATGAAGCATTACCTGCTCAGGTTAGAGAGGTAAACCATTCCGATGAAAATCGGAATCCAGTATCATCCGCATCATCCGCCTCAGGCGGATAAATTCAAAGCGCTAAATCCGGGAAATATAAAAAACCACCACAACTTGTCATTCCCGCGCTGGCGGGAATCCACCCCTCCTTTCCACCGTTAGACCCCTGCCTTCGCAGGGGTGACAGGAACGTAGTTGGGTGGGTAGAATGCCGATTTTTTCGGCATGAAACCCACCAAATAAAATCATAAACGGTGGGTTATGCCCCCGAAAATTCGGGGACTAAACCCACCCTACGGTTATTCCATATCTTTTAAGAACGGCACCGTTTTGCTCCTCTGCGCCGGGACGCTGTTGCCGGAGAGTCCCTTCATCTTCAGCTTGAGCAGGTCAAGCTCGCACTTCTCT
>JAUYDO010000093.1 GCA_030691835.1 Dehalococcoidia bacterium
GAATGACATGAATTTAGTACTTTTAGGGCAAGGCTCACGCTGGGGAGAGAAGATTGCTGGTGGGTTGGCGCGTTTCGCGGGAAACTCCAGAGTAACCTGCTGGAAATTATCAGAAGATTGGTGTAGACTAGGGTAACTAAATTATAGGCTGTATACGTTTTAACTATTGGTGAGCGACAGCTTTCCCTGAGTGTCAAACGCTGAATAAAGCGCTCCCTCTCTTTACAAAAAGGGTATCCCTTTCTTGATAGAAGGGTGTTGGAGAGGGGCGAATGCCCTTTTTTATCCGCCTCAGGCGGACTCCCTCCACTTGCTGGGTGGAAAGTGATTATTGGAGATAGGGTGGCACAAGTGATAAAGACGCTGGTCGTTGAAGACTCGCCTTTAGTCCAGCAGTTCCTGGTCTATGTCCTGAACTCCGCCCCCGGAATACAGGTAGTCGCAACCGCCGGTGAGGGCGGCGCGGCGATCGAAGCCGCCGCCTACGTGCTTCCCCCGGAGAAGATTGCCGCCACTCTCGTCAACCCGGTAGTGAAGCAGGAGGGAGGTTGACTTTGAGTCCCAGTAAATCGAGCAAAGCTAAAACAAAAATCGTTATCGCTGAGGATAGCCACACGCAGGCGGAGCAACTGAAGCATATGCTCGAGGAGCATGGCTTTCAGGTATATGCCGCCGCAAATGGGAAAGAGGCGATAGAACTCATCGGTAAGCACCAGCCGCCAATTGTACTGAGCGACGTAATAATGCCGGAGATGGATGGCTACGAGCTTTGCCGCTATATCAAATCCAAAGAAAAAATGAGGGGAATTGCGGTAATCCTTGTGACTGCCCTCTCCGAGCCGAAGGACATTATAAGGGGTCTGGAATGCGGCGCTGACAACTTCATCACCAAGCCCTACGAAGGGAAGTTTCTCCTGTCCCGCATCCTGTACTTGCTGGCGAACCGGGAACTGCGCGAGGCGGAAAAAGCGCAGTTGGGCATAGATATTTCATTCGCCGGAGACAGGTATCATATCACATCGGACCGCCTGCAAATTCTGAACCTGCTCCTATCCACTTACGAGGTCGCCGTGCAAAAGAACGCGGAGCTAACCGGGGCACACGAAGAACTCAGAAAACTGAATGTGCAGTTGGAGCAAAGGGTCAGGGAACGGACTGCGGAGTTTAAGGAGAGCAACGATTTCAATGTCAGCTTGCTGGAGAACTCTCCCAACCCCATAGCAGTATTAAATCCGGATACCTTGATAAAGTACGTCAATCCGGCGTTTGAGAAGATGACGGGATATAATGAAGCTGAGATTCTCGGTATTAAACCGCCCTTCCCATGGTGGCCAGAGGATATGCGGGACGAAATTCTGACATTATTCAAAACGGATATGCTCGCCAGAGGGGTACAGCGAGAAAGGATGTTTAAGAGGAAAAATGGCGAGCTTTTCAGTGTTGTAATATATGACAGCGATGTAGAAAGCGAGAGAAAGCTTAAATACCGTTTTAGTAACTGGATTGATATAACGGAGCGCAAAAAGGCGGAGGAGGCGTCAAGAGAGAGCGAGGAGTTCAGCACCAGCCTGATGGAAAACGCGCCAAACCCTATTTACGTTTTGAACCCTGATTTTTCGCTCCGGTACGTTAATCCCGCTTTGGAAAGGTTGACTGCATACAGTGAAGCAGAGCTTATCGGCACCAGGCCGCCTTTCCCCTGGTGGCCTCAGGATAAGCGAGATGAAATTATGGCATCTTTTAATAAGTCTATGCTTGACGGATATTCTTATGTAGAAAGGGCTTTTATAAAGAAGACCGGGGAGCCTTTCTGGACCGAGGTAAGCTACGCCCGGATTGAGAGTAGAGGAAAGGTTAAATATCATTTGACCAACGGGGTCGACATAACGGAGCGCAAACGGGCTGAAGAGGTGCTCAGGAACTCCGAGGAGAGACTGCGCCGCATGTTCGACTCTGTCACGGAAGGCATAATTGTCGTGGACCTGGATGGTAAAATAACCATGGTCAATGAAACCCTTGTCGGCATGAGCGGTTGTGAGACCAGAGATAAACTCATTGGACGCAGTATCTTCGAGTTTGTCGCCAGCAGGGACCGTTCACGGGCGATGTCTGATTTTATGAAAACCATCAAACAGGGGTTCATCAGCAACACCGAGTACGCCATCGTGGCAGGAGACGGGCGGGAGTTCCCCGCCGAGCTGAGCGCCGCAGTAATACATGACCTGCAGGGAAACCCAGTCGAGATTGTTGGCGCTCTCAAGGACATAACCGAGCGCCGGAAGATGGAGGCGCAACTCGTCATCACTGACCGCCTGGCTTCCATAGGCGAGCTGGCGTCAGGCATCGCCCACGAGCTTAACAACCCGCTTACCAGCGTCATCGGCTTCGCGCAACTGCTCCTGGAGAGAGACGTCCCCGAGGACCTTAAAGAAGACCTCAAGATTGTCAACCGTGAGGCCCTGCGTACGGCGGACGTAGTAAGGGGGCTGCTTACCTTTGCCCGTAAGCACGCCCCGGTGAAAGCGCCGGCGAATGTGCATAATATCCTGAAAAATGTCCTCCAAATGCGTGCCTATGAGCAAAAGGTAGACAATATAGAAGTCATAACCCGGTTCACAGACATGCCGGAAGTTATGGCTGATTTCTTCCAGCTACAACAGGTCTTTCTGAATATCATCATCAATGCCGAGTATTTCATGATAGAGACGCACAGAAGAGGCAAGCTGACCGTTACCACGGAAAGGGTGGGTGATATGGCAAGAATCGCCATCGCGGATGACGGTCCCGGTATCACCCCTGAGAACCTGGGACACATCTTCGACCCCTTCTTCACCACCAAACCCGTGGGTAAGGGCACCGGACTCGGTTTGAGCATTTGTCACGGCATAGTAGCCAATCACGGTGGTAAAATATACGTTGAGAGCATACCAGGTGAAGGCGCTACCTTCTACGTGGAGATACCGTTTGAAAAATCGTCAACATAAGAAGAGACTTTGAGGATGAGGCAGAAGTGACAGATAAGAACGGGAAGATTCTGGTTGTAGACGATGAGATGGCTATCCGCCGGCTGATACAGGGCAAACTGACTCATGAAGGGTACGATTGCGAGGAAGCCAGCAACGGCGAACAGGTCCTGGAAAGGTTGAGGAGTAAGCCTTTCGCGCTGGTGCTCCTTGATGTCAAGATGCCGGGCAGGTCCGGAACCGAGCTTCTGCCGGAGATTAAAGCAAACTATCCTGATACGGCGGTTATCATGGCGACCGCAGTCACCGATGTCACTATCGCCATCAACTGCATGAGACACGGCGCTTATGACTATCTGACCAAGCCGTTTAACCTTGATGAGCTACTGATGAGTGTCAACCGGGCGCTGGAAAAGAGGCGGCTCGAGCTTGAGAACCGTGACTACCAGCTTCACCTTGAGCAGAAGGTGGAAGACCAGGCAGGGAAGCTCCGCACCTCCTTCCTGGGCGCTGTCACCGCTTTAGCCTATGCCCTTGAAGCCAAGGACCGGTACACCAGCGGTCATTCACAGCGGGTCTCGGAGATATCCGTGGCTGTGGCGCGGGAGCTCGGTATTCCGGTAGAGGAAGCAGAGAAGATAAGGGTCGCCGGACTGGTCCACGATATCGGCAAGATAGGCATAAGGGAGTCGGTGTTAAACAAGGCGGGAAAGCTTACCGAAGAGGAGTACAGACAGGTAAAAAGCCACCCGGCGACCGGGGAACGTATCCTGACGCCGATAATGGATACGGTGGAAATCCTCAAGATAGTAAGGCACCATCACGAGCATTACGACGGCACCAGCTACCCTGACGGACTAGCCGGAGAGGAGATACCACTGGGCGCCAGGATTCTGGCGCTGGCGGATAGCTATGACGCCATGACGTCGGAGCGCCCTTATCGCAAGTCAATGAGTGAGGATACCGCCGTGGCGGAGATAGAGCGGTGCAGGGGAACTCAGTTTGACCCGGAGGTAGCCGCCGCCTTCTTCAGAGCGAAGGACATCGTGGCTTTAATAAAAAAGGAAACTCTCAGGGAGGGTTAAAATGGGCAAGAAATCGATTCTGATAGCCGATGACGAGGCGAACATAAGATTGCTGGTCAGCAGGTCGCTCAGCAAATTTTATAATGTGCTGGAAGCGCGTGACGGCGAGGAAGCGCTTAAGGTCGCCCGTAGCAATAAGCCTGCCCTTATCCTGATGGACATAATGATGCCAAAGATGGACGGCTATACCGCCTGCTATACAATAAAGGCCGACCCGGAACTGCGGTCAATTCCTGTGCTTATGGTTACCGGCCTGGGCTACCAGCTCAATAAGGAACTGGCAAGTAAGCTGGGCGCTGAGGGCTATATCGTGAAGCCGTTTACTACGGAAAGCCTGCGCACCGCCATAGAGCAGCATCTGGGCACGGAATAAGCGTAATTACACACAAATCGGCAATCATGAGTGTTAAACTCCCCCTCTCTAGCTTTATTTCGCTCAAAATCGAAAAAGCCACTCCCCGATAACGTGACAAAATTGACACTCGTAAGGGGTATGCCATAGAATATCAGATTGAGTGCCCCTTTTCCCCGAGGAGTAAACTTTGTACCAGAAAGCTATTTTAGACAACGGACTGCGAATTATCACCGGCGCAATGTCGCACACGCGCTCGGTGTGTGTCGCCATATTCATCGGCGTAGGCTCCCGGTACGAATCGGTGTCTGAATCGGGCACCTCGCACTTCATCGAGCACCTCTGCTTCCGGGGCACGACAAAGCACCCCACCGCCCGCGAAATCTCGGAGGCAATAGAAGGCGTTGGTGGAATCCTTAACGCGGCTACGGACAAAGAGCTAACCTGCTACTGGTGCAAAGTAACCCGACCCCATTTCCGCCTGGCTTCCGAGGTGCTGGTCGATATGCTGCTCGACTCGAAGTTTGACCCTGAGGACATCGAGCGCGAGCGGCAGGTCATCGTCGAAGAGATAAATATGTGCAAGGATTCTCCTTCACAGCAGGTCGGTATGCTCATTGACGAACTGCTGTGGCCCGGGCACCCTCTTGGGCGCGATATAGCGGGTACCAGGGATTCGGTCACGGGCATCACCAGGGACACCATGCTGGACTTCCTTCGCATACAGTACAAGCCCGCCAGTACGGTGGTGACGGTGGCAGGAGACATTGAGCCCAAGCAAGTAGTAGATACGTACGAAAAGCTCCTCGGCGGCTGGTCTAATCAGAGGCAGAAATCCGAGTACCTCGCGTATGAGGAGCGCCCCGGCGCGCAGGTCGCTGTCGAAACCAGGGACACCGAGCAGGCACACCTGTGCCTCGCCCTGCCCGGCGTATCGCTGTTCCATCCCAAACGCTTCGCGCTCGATTTGCTTAATATAATCCTGGGTGAGGGTATGAGCAGTCGCCTTTTCAGTGAAATCCGCGATAAGCTGGGGCTGGCATACAGCATCTATAGCTATGTTGAGCACTTCTTCGATACCGGCTCTTTGACCGTGTCTGCCAGTATGGAGCCGGGGAACCTCCCCCGCGCAGTCACGGCTATCCTGGAGCAACTGGCTAAGCTTAAGGAAATCCCCGAATCGGAGCTGAACAAGGCTAAAGAGATATCGAAAGGCAGACTGCTCCTGCGCATGGAGGACAGTCGCAATGTGGCAGGGTGGCTCGGCGGACAGGAAGTCCTTACTGAGCGTATCCTTAACCTCGACGAAGTGGTAGCCATCGTCGAAGGCATAAATGCCAGACAGCTTGAGGAGATGGCACAGGAGATACTTATCAGCGAGCGGCTACGGCTGGCGGTGGTGGGTCCTGTCTCAGACAAAGAGTCGCTGAAGCAACTGCTCAAGCTGTGAAGTAAAGGACCTCATCCCCTTAATTCCTTATTAAATCTTGCGAAATAGCAAAATTTAGCTTGCGGACAGGCTCCGACAGGTCGGAGTCCCACATTGGTAGGACAGGCCTCCGTGCCTGTCAGCCCTTTATCTTTTGGTTACGGATGAGATTGCTTCGCCTTCCAC
>JAUYDO010000109.1 GCA_030691835.1 Dehalococcoidia bacterium
GTCATTCCAGCGCAGGCTGGAATCCAGAAGGGGAGGTAAAGAACATCAAGGCTCACAGGCAGGGACGCCTGTGCCACCATAATAAACTAATTTGGCTTGTGCGTAACAGGGACTCCTATACCATAAAGTACTATGCTCGAATAGTACTAATGGTTAATTGACACAGCAACCAGACCTAATTAAACTTTATACTAGACAAAAGTCACAAGACGGTAAAATTTCAACAATAGGAAAAAGGAGGTAATTCTAATGAAGAAAATGTTGAGAGGGGTCGTCAAGTCTTTCGCGTACGGGCAGAAGGGGTTCACGCTGGTCGAGTTGCTGGTGGTAGTAGCTATCCTGGGCATCCTGGCGGCAGTTGCCGTACCCAGCCTGACCGGTCTTACGGCTACCGCCAAGGAGAACGCCAAGAAGACTGAGTTATCCACTGTTCAGACTGCCATGGATGCAATGATGGCAGATCAATCACTCTCCGTAGTTACCGCCGTCCCTGGGGCAATTAGCGACATGACCGCTTTCCCCACCGGTAACCCGCTGTCTCCCAACTATCTGAGGTCAGCCACAACTCACGGAACATATACTTGTGTCGCGAGTGGATTAGTCGCTCAAGCAAGCTATCCGTAGTATTCCAGCTAATCAACATAACTCAGGGCTGGTGGTAAGAGCCTGTCACGGCAAGTTGACAGGCTCTTTTGGTAGCTAAATCAAACAATAGGCATCCGCGAAAAAACAGGTTTACATTATTTTTGTGCTTAACTATACTACACATGAGGGTTCACCCTGAAGGGTATATCGAACACCACTTCCCGGAAGGGCGAAAGGAAAATGAGCAGGGTGGTGCAAAGGTTTTTAAGGCAATTCGCGTATAGTCAGCGGGGCTTTACGCTGGTCGAGTTGCTGGTGGTCGTCGCCATCCTCGGCATCCTCTCGGCGGTTGCCGTGCCCAGCCTGACCGGTCTTACAGCTACTGCCAAGACCAACGCCCAGGCGGCAGAGCTACGCACTGTACAGACGCGGTGGACGCCCTGATGGCAGACCGGGCTATCGCCACTATAACAGGCACTCTAGGGTCTAATACGAATAATATGACCCTGTTCCCCAGCAATACTTACCCCCTTAATCCCACCTACTTGAGGTCGGCAACTACACATGGCACCTACACTGTTTCTGCCACCGGTTTAGTTACGCAAAACAGCTATCCGTAAGCCTGACTGCCCTTCCGACGCTCGAAACCGTTGCTGTCTCTATTTGGAGAGCCTATCTCAGTGATAGGCTCTCTGTTTTTTATGTTAAGTTTTAGCCGGGCCAGCCGCTCATAATTTACTCTATGCTTCCTGAAGAATTTCCTTCAGGATGAGCCTTCAGGATGAATCCGTGGTTAACGATTCCGATTATTACCGTTCAGTCAGTAGAATACGGTCTAATCCGATTTGCAGAGTCGTTTAACCTTGTTGACAAAGCTAAAAGTGGGATGATAGACTATTAAATACTCATTGAGATAAATACCCGGGTAACTCAATTAAGCTTATTATTACAAACGCATTAAATATTGACCATTATCTTAAAATGAAACGACCTGTCATTGCGAGCGTTAGCGAAGCAATCCGTGTGTGCCGGCGTTGGACGGATTGCTTCGTCGCCCGCCTCTGGCGGACTCCTCACAATGACAAATTATGTATCATTATTATTTACGTTTGTATTAGTAATCAATAATATTTTCTCGTAGGAAGGAGGCTCAGCGGGAAGCGAATTAGTACGGGGATTACGCTCTGGTATCGGTAATTCTCACACAAAATCACAAAGGAGGTAATGGTAATGAAAAAGTATCTATGGCTCTTCGTTGCAGTGGTAATGCTAAGCGGACTGATTCTGGCTGGCTGTGCTCCCGCCCCGGCTCCGGCACCGAAGCCCGCCCCCGCCCCGGCTCCGGCACCAGCACCTGCGCCGGCGCCCGCACCCGCGCCGGCACCAGCACCGAAACCGGCACCCGCACCTGCGCCGGCAGCGGCACAACCCATTAAACTGGTATTTTCCAACTGGACGCCTAATGTCAGCGCCGATGCCGACCACAGTCGACTTTATATGAAGAAGGTTGAGGAACTCTCCAAGGGCAGGGTTCAATTCACTTACTACGGCGCGGGAGCTTTAGGTGGTCCGAGGGAACACTTTGACATCGCCGTAAACGGTGTGGCTGATATCACCTTCTACAACTTCGCCGCCATACTGGGACGTTTCCCGCTCATGGATGCTCTCCAGGCACCTTTCATGATACCATCCGCTGACGCCGGTAGTTACGCACTATGGAAACTATGGCAGGAGTTCCCGCAGATTAATGACTCCTTAAAGCAGGTGAAAGTGCTCGGTCTAGCCATAAACGACCCTACCTACGTTCTCACAACTAAAAGAACGGGGCAGATAAAGACCCTGGAAGACCTCAAGGGCAAAAAGATGAGAGCCAGCGGTCCCGAATCCACCACGCTCACTGCGCTCGGAGCAACGCCGGTAGCCTTGCTTGACCTGGGTGAGGTTTATCTTGCCATGGACAGGGGTATACTGGACGGAGCCGCCTTTGGCATGCAAGCTCTCAAGTCCTTCAGGTACTACGAGGTAGTCCAGCACATCACTCTCTGGGAAGGTTCTTCCATCAGAGCTTTGCCATATGGTTTATTTATGAACCTGGATAAGTTTAATAGCCTGCCACCCGATATTCAGAAGATAATGGTAGATGAGGCAGGAGTTAATGGTTCATGGTACTACGCTGCTTCCGGTGCTGTGCATACCCAATGGGCAAAGGACGGTAGAAAACTGGCTGAGGACAAGGGCGCTACATTCTATACTCTACCGCCGGCGGAGCTTGCAAGATGGACTGCTAAAGTTGCACCAGTGCGGGAGAACATGATAAAAGACCTGGAGGCTAAAGGACTACCGGGCAATAAGTTCATCACACGTTTCCAGGAGCTGATAAAGGAATTCGAGGCAAAAGCCGGTAAATAGATGTGGCTGGACAGGACCGCTCGAGCCCTTGAGAGGGTTGTCGACCCGATAAGTCGCTGGATGAACATCATCGCAGTGAGCATCCTGATGGTGATGATATTTTTCGTCACCGCGGACGTGTTCCTGCGTTACGGGTTCAATATGCCTATCGAGGGTTCATACGAAGCCGTCGAGCTAATGATGGTTTTTGTCTTTGCCTTTGGCATCGCTTATACGCAAAGACATAAGGGTCATGTCTCTGTAAACATGCTGGTTTCCAGGTTCAGTGGTAGAACCCAGGCTGTTGTTGATAGTGTTATCTACTTCATCAGCCTGGGTTTCCTTATCATACTGACCTGGCAGACTATATTGAGGTCCAGGGTGGTATGGCTTGCCGGCGATATGAGTCAGGGCAACGTCGCCGGAATTACCCATGTATCCTTCGCCCCCTTCAACTACATGATAGCCCTGGCTTGCGCTGTGCTTTCTATGGTACTCCTGGCAGACTTTCTCATCTCTCTGTCTACGGCGGTGAGAAAATGAGTCCACTTACTGTTGGTATAATCGGCATAGCCGTGCTTGTTCTGCTTCTGGCTTTCCGTATGTCCATCGGTCTGTCCATGGGGCTGGTGGGCTTGCTGGGTTTGATTTATCTGCGTGGCTGGAACCAAGGCCTGGAGATGTCTCAGCTAGTGCCGTACCGTACCGCCGCCGCCTACACCATGAGCACTATCCCCCTCTTCGTGGTTATGGGCAACTTCGCCTTCTATTCAGGCATTAGCAAAGACCTCTACTCCGCCACTCATAAATGGCTGGGCAACCTGCCCGGGGGTTTAGCCATGGCTACTACGGCGGGGTGCGCCGGTTTTGCGGCGATATGCGGCTCAAGCGTCGCCACTGCGGTCACCATGGGCACCGTCTCCCTGCCCGAGATGAAGAGGTACAAATATGACTCGGCGCTGGCTACCGGCTGTATCGCCGCCGGTGGCACCCTGGGCATACTGATTCCTCCGAGCATAGGCTTCATCTTCTATTCCATGTTAACTTCCGAGTCCATAGGCAAACTATTCATCGCGGGCATATTGCCCGGAATTCTTCTTGCCATCCTGTTCATGATTGCCATCTACATTGTCACCCGTCTTGACCCCATGCTCGGACCCCCGGGACCCCGCACCACATTTATCGAGAAAATAGCGGTACTAAAGGGCATGTGGCCCGTCTTGATTTTGTTCCTGATTGTTATCGGGGGCATGTACCTGGGAGTCTTTACCCCCACAGAGGCGGCGGGGGTCGGCGCTTTTGTGGCTTTCGTCATCATGATTGCTAAGAAGGGTCTCAACCGTAAAAATATTACCGATAGTCTTCTTGATACCGGGAAAATGGTAGCCATGTGTTACCTTATCATCCTGGGCGCTACTATTTTCAGCTATTTCATCGCGTTTACCAGAATTCCCACGGAACTGGCAGAATTTGTATCCGGCCTGCCCGTGCCCTCGCTCGTTATCTTTGCCTTCATTATCGTTATCTATCTTTTCCTTGGCTGTATCATGGACCCCATCTCGATGATTATCCTCACCGTGCCAATCTTCTATCCCATGACAAAAGCCCTGGGCTTTGACCCGATATGGTTTGGAGTAATAATCGTGATAACCATGGAGATGGGCATGATTACCCCGCCGGTAGGCGTAAATGTGTTCGTCATAAACGGGGTAGCCAAAGATGTTCCTATGGAGACGACATTCCGGGGTATGATTCCCTTCCTGATAGCCATGGTAGTCGGTGTAGTTATCTTGACTGCATTCCCGCAAATCGCTACCTTCCTGCCCGGCACAATGTATTGATACAGGGCTTTATAAATTTCAACGATGCGGTGTAATACCGTCAGAAAGGAGGAGCAAGTATGGCAATTGCTCAAAAGAAGAGACGCAGTAAAGTCGTAAGTATGGAAGAAGCGGCAGGCATGATTAAAGACGGCATGATGATAGCTGTAGGTGGATGTCACAGCCACGAGGCACCTGCCGCCATGGTCAGAGAGCTAATCCGGAGACGGGTGAAGGACCTGACGGTCGTACCCTCAAACGCCGCGGGGTATCAGGTAGATGTATTGCTCGGCGCCGGATGCGTGAAGACACTTTATGTATCCTATATAGGTCTTGACTACATAGGAACAGCGCCTAATTTCAGAAGAATGGCGGAGAGCGGCAGATTGAATGTTATTGAGTTCGACGAGATGGGGCTTTTGCGTGGTTTGAAGGCTTCGGCAGCGGGCGTTGCCTTTTTCCCGTTGCCCGATGGCTTCAGGGGAACCGACCACATAAAGGCTAACCCCGAATTTTATAGAGAAATTAATGACCCGTATACCGGTAAAAAGGTGGTGGTAATGCCGCCGATAAGACCGGAAATCGCAATTATACACGTTGGCAAGTGCGATGAATATGGCAACGCGCAGGAAATGGGCATGATAGAGAACCTCCTGCATCAGGCATCAAATAAGGTGATTATGACCACCGACGAGATAGTGCCGCTTGAAGATACTCAAGCACACTATAAAGAAGTGACTATATTTGGAAAATTTGTAGTTGCCGTGGTGAAGGCGCCATACGGCGCCCATCCCGGTCAGTGTTCCGGACATTACCAGCATGACGAAGAGCACCTTAAAGAGTACCAGCAGTTAGCCAAAGACGATGCCGGAATGAAGAAGTACCTGGACGCGTACGTGTACGGGGTCAAAAACCATGAAGAATATCTTCAGAAGATTGGCATATCCAGGTTGTTCAGCCTGAAATATTACTAAAAGGGGAATGCAATGTTTGAAGCGAAACATGCTAAAGATTACTATCCCGCCGAACTGATGACGGCTTTTTTGAGCCGGGACATACAGGATGAAGAGCTTGGGGTCGTAGGTACCTTCTCTCAGGTGCCCTGGTGTGCCTGCCGCCTGGCGCAGGCTACCCATGCGCCCGGTATGTGGTTCATCTGCGGACCCTCGGCAGCAATTAACTCCAAATTCCCGAAGCTCCTGTGGTCGGTCTCCGACAACCGCATGCAGTTGGGCGCTGAAGGTCGCATAACCCTGGACGGGGTCATGGATATGCAGGGCAACCCGACTTTTATTGATTTCGGCTTCTATGGCGGCTTTCAGATAGACAAGTACGGCAACCTTAATATGGCTTACATCGGCGACCAGAAGAAGCCTAAATTCCGGGGTCCCGGCACGGTTGGTACCATGGCTACCGCCTGGCTAAAGAGAGTTTACCTGTTTACACAATCGCATACTCCGCGCTTATTCGTGGAAAAAGTGGATTTCATCAGCGGACCGGGATTCATTGACGGTCCGGAAGGCAGGAAGAAGGCTGGCGCGCCGCCGTACTCCAAGGGACCAAAATACGTCGTCACTCCCATTGCCGTGTTTGATTTCGATGAAGAGACTAAGATAATGAGGCTCAAATCGGTGCATCCGGGACATACAGTTGAGGAGGTGAAGAGCCGGATGAGCTTCACCCCGATTATCCCTTCAAAAGTCCCGGAGACAGAGCCGCCTACTGTTGACGAGTTAGCCTTTATCCGCAGTTTCGATGCGGACAGAATTCTGCCGCAGCTTTGCTAGCGCTTATAATGAGGTTATTAAATCATCGTTGTTACAAAAAATAGGAGCAAGACCACCCTGTTGTCATTCCAGTCCGCCATAGGCGGAGAATCCAGGAGGATGGTAAGGGGGTAAGGGTGGTCTGGATAGTCGGGTCCCCCGATCGGAGTCGAGGGCAGGCAAGCCCGACTATGACAAGAGAAGGAGACTGAGATGAATGACGTCGTACTACTGGGTGTGGGTATGACCACATGTGGAAAGTTTCTTGAACGAAGCCTGTACGATATGACCAAAATAGCTGTTGGAGACGCTTTAAAAGACGCCGGCATATCTATAGAACAGGTAGAAGCCGCCTATTGTGGAAATCTCCTATCGCCCTGGGGTTACCATGAGGAGCACATCTTCAATTTTACCGGTGTCATAGGGCAGGAGCTACTGAAACCCCTGGGAATCGGCTCTATCGCGGTGCATAACACCCGGAACGCGTGCGGCACCGGCGGCGCTGCATTTCAACTGGCTTTCCTTGATATAGCCGCGGGCTTCCATGATTGCGTCCTGGTTATGGCGATAGAGAAAGGCTACATGCCGGACAGGGAGCAGTATTTGCGCATGATGAGTCCGCCGCTTAAGCCCGGTGAGACCACGTTGAGGTATTCGGCTCCGGTGGAGCAGATGTCCCAGAGGTGCCGTCACTATATGCAGAAGTACGGGCTTACCAAACAGCAGATAGCCTGGGTCTGCTCCAAGAACCATATCAATGCCAGCCTCAATCCTTTTGCCCAGTACCGAAAACCCTATACCGTGGAGGAGGTGCTGGCTGATAAGCCGGTCGTGGAGCCGTTTACCCGGTGCATGTGCGCTCCCAACGGTGACGGCGGCGCCGCCGCCATTCTGTGCAGTCGCAAGTTCGCCCAGAGGTACACCACCAGCCCGATATTTGTAGCTACATCAGTCGTGCGCAAAGGCAATGACCACTTCGACCCCGACCAGCCGGCTCTCGATGAGCGTGTCGCCCGTGAAGCCGAGGAGCGGGCGGGGATAGCGCCGTCGGACATAGGGGTGCTGGAGCTAGCCGACGCAACCACCTGGACGGAGATTACCGGCTACTGGGGAGTAGGTCTGTGTAAAAAGGAGGACGCACCTGCTTTTATCGATAGCAAGGCTACGGCGCTCACCGGCAAATACCCGGTGAATACCAGCGGCGGCATGGAGAGCAGGGGAGAACCATTTGGTGCTACCGGTATGCTCCAGATAACGGAAGTTGTATGGCAGATGCGCGGCATGTGCAAAGAGCGGCAGGTAGCCGGTCCGCCCAAAGTGGGTCTTAGCCAGATAGCAGGAGGCTGGCAGGACTGGGATGCTGAAGATGGCATCTGCGCCGCCGCAATTTTTAAGAGATAGTTATCAGCTATCAGTAATGTAGGGTGGGTGAAGTCCCGATGAAATCGAGACGTAACCCACCAAATGAACAGGAAACGGTGGGTTTCACCCACCCTACAAGCAATCAGCTATTAGCTGTGAGCTATCAGCTCTAATCTGAAAGCTGACTGCTACCAGGAGATGTTCAACGTCTTCAGGTATCAGACATCTATACGGAATACTGAGTGTAGCTTTCAAAGATTGAGGTAATTATAGAGGTTGGAATTAGCCCTGTCAAACCACCGGAAGAGGAGGTTCCGTTCGTTTTTGGTTTATACTCAGAAACTACGTGGCTTTTATATCATCCCCGCAATAAATCCCAAGCACCAAATCCTATCCCGTATCAAGTACGGGA
>JAUYDO010000112.1 GCA_030691835.1 Dehalococcoidia bacterium
AGCACAGCGTCAACGAGCTGAGGCGCATCGGTATCCAGCCGGATATCATAATATGCCGCAGTGACTACCCCATCTCGGAGGGGATAAGGGACAAGATTTCACTGTTCTGCGATGTGGAGCGGAAGGCGGTTATTCCACTGCTCACCGCACCCAGCATCTACTTTGTGCCGCTCGTCCTGGAAGAGGCGGGAATGGGGCAGTTGATAGTGGAGAAGCTCAATCTCAAGGCGGAGCCATCTGACCTGGGAGACTGGCAGGAGCTCATCAGGCGACTGCAAACGCCGCGCCAGCAGGTAAATATAGCGCTCGTAGGCAAGTACGTGGAACTCGAGGACTCGTACTTCTCGGTCCGCGAGGCACTGCATCACGCCGCCCTGTACCATAACTGCGATATAAACCTGTTGTGGATTCAATCGGAGACACTGGAAAACGGCGATGTCCACGCCGTTCTCCGCAACGCACAGGGCATAGTGGTGCCCGGTGGCTTCGGCAGTCGGGGCATTGAAGGCATGATAAAGGCAATAACCTACGCTCGCGAGAACGAGATACCGTACCTTGGCTTGTGCCTGGGAATGCAGGTCATGGTGGTCGAGTTTGCCCGGCATATCCTGGGCTCCAAAGAGCCGCATTCCACGGAGTTTAATCCCCAGACACGCTATCCGGTGATTGATTATCTGCCGGAGCAGAAGACCTTACAGGCAAAGGGCGGCACCATGCGGCTGGGTAACTATCCATGTCAATTGCTTCCCGGCAGTCTAGCCGCACGCGCCTACGATAGTCGGGGCGTCATCGACGAGCGCCACAGGCATCGCTATGAATTTAATAACGAGTTTCGTGATATACTGGAAAAAGGGGGGCTGGTATATAGCGGCCTTTCTCCTGACGGGAAGCTGGTAGAGATATGTGAACTGGCTAATCACCCGTGGATGGTAGCCTGTCAGTTCCACCCGGAATTCGGCTCCCGCCCTAACCGACCTCATCCTTTATTCCGTGATTTTATTGGCATAGCTAAGGGCACACTGCGCGAAGGCGCTCAACCTTCGCTACCGCTATCATAATGCACCTGGACAATTCTATGTTAAGCCCAAAGTTGGGACATATTGCGTATTCATTCAACTATAACGTAAGGGCGGGGATTTCAAGGACTTATATTGAGAGGGAAAAATATGGAACAGGGTAACAACGTCAGCAGTAATATTGTCAGCAGCACTCCTTCCAATCCGGGCGCTGTAGCAGGCGAAGTCAAGCTTAGCATAACGGAGCTGGAGGCTAAGAGCCGTGGTGACCTCATAGACCTGGCAAGGCAGATGGGTGTCGCCAGCTATACCGGTCTCAAGAAACAGGAGCTAATCATGCGCCTGCTTGAGGCTATAACCGAACAGCAGGGGAACATCTTCTGCAGCGGTATCCTGGAGATTATGGGCGATGGCTACGGCTTCCTCAGGCAGAGCACACTTTTGCCCAGCCAGACCGATGTCTACATCTCCCAGTCCCAGATACGGCGCTTCGGTCTGCGCACCGGCGATATGGTCATCGGGCAGGGCAGACCGCCCAAGAACGGAGAAAAGTATATCAGCCTGCTCAGAGTCGAAGCCATCAATGACCTCGACCCGGAGCTGGCAAAGCAGAGACCCGGCTTCGGTCAGCTCACGCCCACTTTTCCTGATAGAATACTGAATCTCGAGACGCCGAGCGGTGACCTGTCCACCCGGTTGATGAATTTCATCGCCCCCATCGGTCGCGGACAGCGGGGTCTGATAGTCTCGCCCCCCAAGGCAGGCAAGACCCTGTTGCTCAAAGCGATAGCCAACGCTATCAGCACCAACTACAACGATATTCACGTTATGGTCTGTCTTATCGGTGAGCGACCGGAGGAGGTCACCGATATGAAGCGCTCGGTGAAGGGAGAGGTGATAAGCGCCACCTTCGATGAGCCGCCAGAGAACCATATTCGCGTTGCCGAGCTTGCCCTGGAGCGAGCCAAGCGCATAGTGGAGAGCCACAGGGATGTAGCTATCCTCCTTGACGGCATCACCCGTTTGACCCGCTCATACAATCTGGCTGTGCCGCCCAGCGGGCGCACCCTTTCCGGTGGCGTCGACCCGGCGGCTCTCTATCCACCCAAGCGCTTCTTTGGTGCGGCGCGCAATACCGCCGAAGGCGGCAGTCTTACCATCATCGCCACATGTTTGGTTGATACCAACAGCCGCATGGATGAGCTTATCTATGAGGAGTTCAAGGGAACAGGCAACATGGAACTGCACCTTGACCGGCGCCTGGCAGAGCGCCGCATCTTCCCGGCTATGGACATCCAGCGCAGTGGCACCAGACGCGAAGAGCTTCTTATGGACGAGACCACCATCAAACAGGTCTGGCTGCTCAGGCGCATGGCGTCCATGATATCCGCCGACTCGGTGAACTTCTCCGAGGCTACGGAGCGGGTCCTGGACCGGCTGAAGAGGACGAAGAACAACGCCGAGTTCCTGGCGACCCTCACCGAAAAGATATAAAACAGAAGAGACCGGCAACCTCCGGTCTCTTATTAATTCCCCTTCAATCGCCGTGACTTTCCCTGGCATCTGCGCAGCCCCCTCTCGTCCGCCTCTGGCGGACTGCACATCTGCTCAATCTCACTAATTCCTCTACCATAAATGGCAGTTACTCGGTACACTGTCCCATATGCATCGAATCTTAATAAGATTTTAACACTTACTTGCTACAATCTCAGTAGAAAGGAGGTGAAACACAAATGTGGCGCAGCAAGAAATTTATCATGGTTGCTGTACTGGTCGCTGTATTATTGTTCGGCAGCATAGGCAGTATAGCAGTTTTCGCCCAGACAGGAAGCGGCAGCACAGACACCGGAAAAACCCTGTTAGCGAGAGTTGCCACTATCCTGGGCATCGACCAGAAAAAAGTGGAGGATGCCTTTGCTCAGGCACAGCGTGAGATGCAGACTGAAGCTCTGAGCAACTACCTCAAGAATCTGGTCGACCAGGGCAAAATAACACCGCAGCAAGCTGACCAGTACAAGCAGTGGTTTCAGTCGAGACCTAACGTACCGGCACTTGGACCCGGATTTGGACCTCGGGGTCACGGTGGGTTCCCCGGTGGCTTCCGTGGCTTGCCTGGACCGGCTAAACCCCCTACATCTACAGCACCAGCGGCTACACCTTAAGACTCAATAACCGCGTTGAGCCACCACATCCTTATCCTTATAGAATAGGGGGGAGAATCTCTCCCCTCTATTCATATTTTAAAAAATTAACATTTTCTTAATATTTGCGTAATATTATTTGGTAAGGGTACTGCGGAGAGACACGTGACAGGTAAAAGAGTTCTGGTGGTTGATGATGATGTAAAAACCGTGGAGCTGGTCAAGCTCTACCTCGAGCGTGACGGCTATAAGGTGCTTGTTGCCTACAACGGCGATGATGCCCTGCGCCTGGTAAAAGAGGGTCACCCTGACCTCATCGTCCTGGACCTGATGTTGCCCGGTGTGAATGGTCTTGAGGTATGCCGCAAAATAAGGCAAGAAAACGATGTGCCGATTATCATGCTCACCGCCAGGACCAGCGACGATGACAGACTCGCCGGCTTCAATCTCGGCGCGGATGACTACGTGCCCAAGCCCTTCAGCCCCAGGGAACTCGCGGCCAGAGTGCGGGCAGTCCTGAGACGGCTCCCGGGTGAACGTGGACCCACCGAGGCTAAATACGACGACCTCTGCGTGAATTTTATCAAACACGATGCCACTCTCGCCGGTAAGCCCCTCAATCTCACCACCGTTGAATTCAAGATACTGGGGACGTTTGTCAAGGAGCCGGGCAGGGTCTTCAGCCGGGCACAGCTTATCGAGAAGGCTTTCGGTTATGAGTTTGAAGGCTTTGACCGCACCATTGATGTCCACATACTCAACCTGCGCCGGAAGCTTGAGCCGGACCCCGACCACCCGAAATACATAAAAACGGTATACGGAGCCGGCTACAAACTCCAAGAGGTGAGCAGTGGTACATAGTTTACGATTTCGTCTTCTACTGGCTTTCACCCTGGTGATAGTTATCGCCATTGGCACGGTGTTTCTATTTGTCAGGCAGACAGCCCAGGGCGAGATTTCACGTTTCTTAGAGCACAGTGAAAGAGTACGTTTTAGTAAAATAGGCATCGAGCTATACCGGTATTTCCGTGACAACGGAAGTCTGCAGGGAATTCAACCGTACGTAGAGCAGTGGGGAAGCCTCTACGGGCGGCGGATTATACTGACCGACCCCACCGGAACGGTTATCGCCGATTCTCAGGGAGAACTGCTGGGTAAACCGTACACCGGGTCTGCCTCCGGCAGGCCGCTGTCACCGCCGTGGGAGCAGAGCAATCCCGGAAGGATTTATATTGACCCTGAGCCGCCACCCCAGGAGCCGCGGGAGCCGCCGCCCCGGGAGCCGCGGGAGCCGCCGCCCAACTTTCCTTCCACTCTGAGCCTGGCAATATCAATTAACAGTTTTCTCATATGGGGTGGGTTGCTGGCTGTAGCCATCGCTCTTGTAATCACATTTTTCCTTTCCCGGCGTATTTTGACACCTGTCAGGGCTCTTACCACGGCTAGCAGGCGGCTGGGTCAGGGGGATTTTTCCCAGAGAGTTCAAATTAATGATAAGAGTGAGCTTGGAGAGATGGCTCACACCTTTAACTCCATGGCAAGCGAACTGGAACGTGCCGAGGAACTGAAACGAAATATGGTAGCTGATGTCGCTCATGAGCTAAGGACTCCCCTATCCAACATCAGGGGCTACCTTGAGGCAATCCGTGATGGGGTCATAAAGCCAGACCCCGGGGTCATTAGCTCCCTTGATGAAGAGGCGGCTATGCTATCACGGCTGGTTGATGACCTTCAGGAGCTAAGTCTTGCCGAGGCAGGCGAGCTACAGC
Source organism: Dehalococcoidia bacterium (assembly GCA_030691835.1). GTDB lineage: Bacteria > Chloroflexota > Dehalococcoidia > Dehalococcoidales > UBA3254 > JAUYDO01. The sequence goes on from JAUYDO010000112.1 coordinate 4,927, forward strand.
TGATATGTCAGCCGGAAGACATCGCTATGTTAATCAATAAGGCATTGTCAGCAGTGCGCATTCCGGCTTCCTCAAAGGGCTTATCGGTTTCCGATGACCTGCCGGACAGTCTGCCGCCGGTGAACGTCGACCGTCACCGTATTGGACAGGTACTGCGTAACCTGCTCGAAAATGCTGTGGCTCACACTGGTAAAGGAGGCTCTATCACCGTAAGTGCCGGACGCCAGGACAACCAGGTGGAAGTAAGCGTGGCAGATACCGGGGAGGGCATCCCCGATGAGGACCTGCCCAAAATCTTTGAGCGTTTTTACCGTGTGGACAAGTCCCGCGCCAGGGCGACAGGGGGCAGCGGTCTTGGCTTGACCATCGCTAAGCGTCTAGTTGAAGCGCATGGTGGCAAAATCGAGGTAAAGAGCGAGCTGGGAAAGGGCAGCACCTTTTCATTCACGGTTCCCGTGTCACAATAAATGTTACAGGAAATTAATAAATTCTTTACAATTATTTAGTAGGATGCTAGATAGGTAATCGAATACTTTGATTCAGGTGAAGAGCATGAAAGCATTAAAAATCGCATTAGCAATTGTAATCTCTGTTACCAGCATCTTCTGGGCGAGCTGTACGCTCATTAAACCGGCCGCCGCAGAGCCGAAGGTACAAACGGCGAACGTCCAGCGCGGCGACCTCACTATTGACATCACCGCCAGCGGCAACCTGGCACTCGCCAAAACGGAGGACCTCGCCTTTGAGCTAGCGGGGTATGTCTCCGAGGTGCTGGTGAAGGAGGGCGACCAGGTCAAAGAGGGGCAGGTGATTGCCAAGCTCGATACCACGGATTGGGACAAGCAGGTCAAGGCACTGGATAAAAAATTAACGGCAGTTCAGCGAAGTCTGACGACCATGGAAGCTAATCTGACCAAGGCTCAGCGCCAGGTCAGTACAAAGGAGTTTGCCGTGCAGCAGGCGGAGCTTGCTGTGAAGACGGCGGAAGATAATTTGAAGCAGATAACCGAAGTGGAAGCCGCCCAGGATGAAATAGATAAGGCCGAAAGGGACATGAAATACGCCCAGACTGTACTTGAGACTTCTATGAAATCAGCGTCTTCTGGTTATGATTTATTAGCATTACAACGCACAGTAATAAACGCGAAAGAGCAGATTGCCCAAGCTCAGAAGAACCTGCAGGACATATTGAAGGGTATCAGTGTTAAGGTAACGAGCAATGTGGCGCTGCAGGTAACGACAAGCCAGATGCAGATAGAGCAAGGCACAAGGGCGCTCGAGGATGCTCAGATAGCAGTAGATGATGCTAGGACAGCAGTGGCTAACGCCCGCCTGGACAAA
>JAUYDO010000150.1 GCA_030691835.1 Dehalococcoidia bacterium
ACCTTTATTGAGGAAGCGGATAGGGATGTCACATGGACCCTGATAATAGGTGCATTGCTGGCGGGCTCTATTGTGCTCCTTTTCTTCCGTAATCTCCGTAATACCCTGATAACCGTGGCTGGGCTTCCTATCATCGTTATCGGCACGTTCAGCGTCTTATCTCTGCTGGGTTTCACCCGGAATATCATCACTCTGATGGCGCTCTCCCTCTCTATCGGACTACTGATAGATGACGCTATTGTAGTCCGCGAGAATATTTTCCGTCACATGGAAGGTGGGGCTTCTGCACGTTCCGCCGCGGAAAAGGGGACCGGTGAGATAGCTTTCGCCGTTCTCGCCATTACCCTGACAATCATAGCGGTCTTCATACCCGTGGCGTTCACTACCGGGTTGGTGGGGAGGCTGTTTAAGGAGTTCGGCATCACTGTCGCGGTGGCGGTAGCCATCTCTCTGCTTGAGGCTTTTACCCTGGCTCCCCTGCTCTCCGCCTACCTGGCTAAACCATTGACACTGGTGAACGGCGATGTCGCCGGAGAGGCACGACCCGGTCTCGGAGCCCGTTTGGAGATGTTCTGGCTCTCCGTAGCCAGGGGATACAGGGGGATACTCACCTGGTCACTGCGCTACCGGTGGGTGGTGGCAGGCACGGCGCTGGCACTATTCCTGTTGAGCCTTGGGTTGGTGCGATATTTACCCGTCAGCTTCTTCCCTTCCACTGACCCCGGCTCAATTTCGGTGGGTATTCAGTTTCCGCCGGGCACCACACTCGAGGCCACTGATAAGCTGGGAAGGGAAGTAGAGCGTGTCACCTTAGCCCAACCGGAGGTGAAGCAAATATACGCCCGGGTTAGCCAGGGAAGCGGTTCAGTCGCCGTCCAGCTCAAGCAGACCGGTAAAACAGAAGCCATAATAAAGCGTTTGCGCGAGTCACTTTCCCAGTACGGAAGGACCCTCACTTTTACCCAGCCGCGCCAGATGTTGGGAGTCGGGGGCGGATTTAGTGGTCCGGGCGGCGTTTCGATACGCGGACGCGCCGTTGTGGTGGCGGTGCGGGGACCTACCAGCCTGGAGGCCCTGGACCACGCGGCGGACACGGTAGTGGAGCGCCTGCGCACCGTTCCGGGCTTGCGTGATGTGGATAAAAGTCTACCTCCACGGGAGCCGGAGCTTCACGTCATTGTAGACCGACAGCGCGCCGCTCAATATGGAGTCAGCGCCGCTACTGTCGGACAAACGATTCGTACCCTCGTCGCCGGGACAACGGCTACGGAAGTGAACTGGCAGGAACAGCGAATGGATGTGACTGTTCAACTTCGTGGGGAAGACCGCGCGGATGCTTCAGTCCTGATGGATATACCCCTCGCCGGGTACGGTGGCGATTTGTATCCTCTGCGTACCATGGCTCGTATCGATAGGGCATCGGGACCGACCTTACTGGAGCGGGAGGGTCGGCAGGGGCAGGTATTGGTTGGCGCTAATCTGGAGGGCCGTTCTCAGGGCGCTGTGACGCCGGATATACAGCGGGCACTGGCGGATGTATCACTGCCTCCGGGTGTAACGTGGCGGTTCTCCGGTCAGCAAGCCCAGACAGAGTCAGCGTTCGGCTCCCTGATATTTGCCCTGATACTTGGTCTGGTATTTGTCTACATGGTGCTGGCTTCCCAGTTCGGGTCACTTGTACACCCGTTAACCGTCATGGTAGCTTTACCTCTTTCCACCATCGGAGCCATGTTAGCCCTGGTGGTTGTACGCGCTGACATGACCGTTATTTCCATGATAGGTATCATAATGCTAATGGGTCTGGCGACAAAGAACTCCATTCTGCTGGTGGACTTTATTATCCGGTACCGGCGGGATGGAAGAGACCGGACGGAAGCTGTCATTGCGGCGGGACCCGTGCGGCTCAGACCCATCCTGATGACCACTTTAGCCATTATGCTGGGCATGGTACCCACAGCCCTGGGGATAGGAGCCGCCGGGGAGTTCCGTGCTCCGATGGCTATCGCAGTTATCGGAGGCGTGTTCAGTTCCACCCTGCTCAGCCTGGTGGTCGTACCGGTGGCGTATACCATCGTGGATGACGCTGTTGCTGTGCTTTCCCGCCTGTTCCGCCGCAGGGCAACCGTTGCAGCCTCTACGGAGTCGGCGCTGATACCGGGTGCCGGTGGGGGGCAGAATGGGGACACCGAGGCTGCTCTTGATGCTCTCGGCAGACGCCGCGCCCGCCGGCGCTGGTGGTTCTCCGGTCATTAACCACTGAACAGGGTGCCGGCGAGCTTGCTGGCTTCACTGCACCGTTATTTCAGCGGTGGCGCTCATACCCACTCTGATTTCAGTGGTCTGGGGAACGGTGAAAGCGACCTTTACCTCGTAATTCACGAGCCTGCTTGTTGTCTCCGGCAAAGGCGAGATTGCTGTTACTTTGCCCTTGAGGGTAACATTAGAAAATGCGTCAAACCTGACAATCGCTTCCTGTCCGACTTTAACTTTTGGCATGTCCAGTTCATTCACGCTGATATTAAGCTCCATTGTCGTGGGGTCGATAAGGTAGATGACGGGGCGTGAAGCTTGCGCCGGCGCCGGCACGATGTCGCCCTCTTTTACATCCAGAGTGGCTACTATGCCGTCAAATGGAGCGATAATAGTGGCATCCTTTAATTGCTTCTCAGCTATTTCCAGAGACTTCTTAACGGACTCTATATTATCTTTAATAGACTCGATAGAGTTCTTTGCCTGTACTACGGATAGCTCTGCCGCTTCTAACTGGCGCTGTTTTATCCGTGCATCTTCAATTACGAGCCGGTCATATTTCTGCAAGAGAATGTCATAGGTGAGCAGTCCGGAGTATTCCGGTTTGCCTAGTAGCTCTGACAGCTCCTTTTTCTTGCTGGTCATGTTCGTCCGCCCGATAGTAATTTGTTGTCGCCAGTAGTTGTTGGACTCGTTGGGGGTGCTGGGTTCCTTCATCTTTTCCTGGGCGACCTTAATCCCCCACTCGATATCGGTTATTTCATCCTTTAGCTCAGCCACTGCCTTTATCTTATCCAGTGTAAGTATGGCGGATTCAACGGACGTTTCCGCCTGCTTGAGGGTTACCTCCGCCTGGGATTGCGATAACAGCGCCTGGGCAAGGGAAGTCTTTGCCTGCAACACCGCCAGCTCCAGACTGTTCATATCAAGTTTAGCCAGGACCGTGTCTTTGGTAACGCGGTCGCCTTTTTTAACATTCAATTTCTCTATCTTGCCGCCGGTGCCGAACGTCAGCTTGGCGTCGGTAGAGACTACGGTGTTGCCACTGCCGTTCACCTTTATTGCCGGGCTACTGCGCGCCGTCTCAGCCGGCTGGGGTTTGGGCGATAGCTTGCTCTCAACAGAGCTGGGCAACGCAGGTTTCTCAGACGGCGTGTTCGGTTGGTTGGTTGGCTGTGGGCTGG
>JAUYDO010000166.1 GCA_030691835.1 Dehalococcoidia bacterium
GGTGATTTCATGTAAATTTAAGAGTTAAATTTGTTCATTAAAATAATCCCCTTCAACGCCTGTGCGTTGAAGGGGATTTGGTCTCTTATATCTAAAATCTTGCACAAAGCTTGTCCTGAACTTGATTCAGGATGGAAAAAAGTGGCTTGCGGACAGGCAGGGTTCACCCAGAAGGTTCTCCCTGAAGGGACGCCTGTCCTACCGTCGGTACTACGGGCCTCCGTGCCTGTCGCGTCCTTTTCTTTTGGTTCCGGCTTGTCCGGGTTAGGAGGTCAGTCGTCAGAATCAGCAGATTATGGCTTTATGTCCAGCTTGAAGAGCTTGATAGCGTTATCGCGCAGGACTTTCTTCTTGCACTCATCACGGATGGGCAACTGAATGAACTCTTCCTTAAATCGCTTTAAGCCCCAGCTATTGGTGCCCCACATGACCTTGTCTCTTCCCGGTCCGTCCATGAACTTCACTATCGCCGGGTCGAGGTCTTTGGGATAGTAGGCGTTGATACAGCCATAGACGTTGGGGTGCTTCCAGCACAATGATATCCACTCGTGAATCCAGGGATATCCGGTATGAGTGAGAACGATGTTTAGCTCGGGGAAGTCCAGGGCGACTATGTCCATGTAGTAGGGGCGAGTCCTTTCGCAGGGCACCGGCTCACCGGCGTGACCTACCTGCACCGTCACCGGGATGCCTAGCTCCTGGCACTTGGCATAGAGCGGATAGCTCAGTTTGTCGTCAAGACCTACCCCATAGGTGGCGGGATGGTACCACATATATTTGAACCCGTGGTTCTTAACTCCCTCTTCAAGCTCTTTCAGGCTCTCCCCGATATTCAGGGGGTTATAGCCGCCGCCGGGGACTATCTTACCTTTGCTTTCGGCGACTAGCTGGTCCATCTCGTCGATGGTGGTTATGACGTCCCTCTTCTTGTCGTGCCACGAGTATGTCATAAACTGGTCGATGAAGACCAGCTCTATGCCAACCTCTTCCATCTCCTTCAACAGCGCCGGGACACTGCCGGGCCACAGCTCCGCCATAACCTTCCAGCTATCCTCATGTGACACTCCCTTTTTTTGGAGTACGCCTTTCCATATACCTTTTGCCACCTTCTGCATTTCGGGACCGTACCAGAACTTTATGTGTTTGTCTATGCGGACCGAGAATATCCTGTTCTGAATGTCGATAGCTTTAATATCTTCCATCAGTCTCTCCTTTTTGTGTGTTAACTTATAGATGGCACCGCCGCCACAGCGGAACCAGTCACGCACTTCTCGCCCTTGGGATTCTCCAGCCAGATTTCACACTCCATCTCCACACTCCATCTCCACGCCGCCGTTGAGCAGGTGTTTCAACGGACATTCCAGCAACAGCAGTTCATCAACAAACTCGTTGATGGCATCATCCTGGAACAAAAGGGGCGGTGCTATGATGTTGCCGTACCTGGATTTCCGCGCGTATGCCTCGTCACGGTACAGCGGGTTGGGGTCGCCCACCGCCTCGGCAAACCTCCTTATGTGTCCCTTTTCCACCTCAAATACCTTAGGTGCCGATTCCTTGCCCACCGCGTTCCTCAGTTCCGGCGTTATCGCGGATAGTTCCATGTTCTCTCCTCCTGATTATGATTGTGATAAGCAAAGCAAAATCGTAAAGGCAATTTTACGATTGTGGCTCCGTGGTGTCAAGTGTGACAATGTTGAGTGTTCTTGTCCAGCGAGAATGTCACCCCAGTTGTTCCGAGAATTTGACACCAATATATTTCGTTCCTGGAATGCATACGTGTATCATTTAGATATGACCTCACCCCCTGACCCCCTCTCCTGTGCAGGAGCGGGGGAAGATATATTTAGAGAGGGGCGAAGCCCCTCTCGTCCGCCTGTGGCGGACTGCACCTCTTCGGGTGTGGGGAATAAAAACCGGGGTTGGGGGATAGGTCGTCATACAATCGTTCGGATGTCTAATTTGGACAAATTCTCCTGTTTAATAGCTTATCCCACCCATTCAAGACATTTTCTCAGAACAACTAATTCGGTGACATAATCGTAGAACAATGACAGTATGACAAAGTCGAGCTGGTCAGTAACTATTCCAGCGAGTCCAGAAAGCGCTGGAACCCGGCAATCTTCTCTTCTGAGCCTTCCGGCTGTCCCGAGGAACCTATCGTAAGGTCCCAGTATTTAGCCAGTCCTTCCCAGCAGACCTTCTGATTCAGATTGGCGGGGAATTCCCGGCATATAGCCGGCTTGATGCTGTGGATTTTACAGAATGCTTCCTTGCCGCTTTCTAGGCGTTCAAGGAAGACACACTCTCCATTCTCGTGCCTGAGCAGGATGGTCTCTGCATCGTGCCACCGCGGGTCGGCGTATCTTTGGATGAAATCTTTGAGATTAAGTCCGAGACCGGCGGCTATGCGCTGTGCCTCCGCCATGTCCAGTTGAGCTTGATACCTGGCACAGCAGAGACCGCAGCGGAAACACAGCACCGGCGAGCCTCTTCAAAACTGGTATGGCGGCGACTGGCTCTGCGGTGGTTGTGCCTGCGACTGGCTCTGCGGTGGTTGTGCCTGCGTCTGGCTCTGTTGTTGCTGAGGCTGACCCTGGTAGATACCTCTGCTTCTAGGTGTTACCCTCCTGCGCTGGCTGCGTCTCTGAGATGCCCAGAGGTCTTTGAAGAACTCCCTGTTCAACAGGTGACGGTTATCAGCCACATCCAGCAGGTCTTTAGAGACCCCACTCTCGAAGTAGGCGACCTCTACATGCTTGCCCATGTTTTTGACCGCCTGCATCGCGTAGGCAAAGTCAGCATCGCCACTGACCAGCACCGCCACGTCGTAGAATCCTCCGTAAGCAAAGTACAGCAGGTCGGTAGCCAGCATGATGTCCACGCCCTTTTCTACGGGTATGCCCTGCGCCTTCTTCATGCCTCCAAGTCGTACTTCCAGGTACGGCGTCTTGCGCAGGACCTCTATGAACTCCTGCTGTTCACGGTAGCCTTCGGGATACTGAGCCGGGTCCTGCCCAACATTATAGTAATATATCCGGAAAAGCCTGCGTCCGCCGCAGAGCTTGTTGGCAAACTCGGTAAAGTTCAGGTCCTGCCGTTTAAAATTGTTTTTCAGAGCGTGGTACAGATTACTGCCATCTATAAAGATGGCTACCCTTTCATCCATGATTCTCTCCTCAGTGGATTCCCCGCATAAGCCGGGGTTCTACATATTAGTCCTTTGTTACTGCTTAGTCCTTTGTTACTGCTATTATAAATCTTACTACACCTGATAGCAAAAATATGTCCAGGATATGCTAAAATTAATTATAAAATTTTAGTAGGAGACCTATGGACATAAAATTACTGGTATTGTATTTTGTCATTGGCGGAGCCGCAGTTGCAGCGACGACCTGGTTTGGCAGTCAGGGAAAAGGACTGCTCGCCGCCTTTGTCGGGGTTTTTCCCAGTGTCACGGTGATAACCATCATCTCAATTTATTTCTCCAGTGGCACCTCTACTACCCTGTCTTATCTCAAAGGTATGCTTATACTCATGCCTCCCTGGTTGCTTTACATTGCCTGCGTTATCTTTCTCCTGCCCCGTATCGGGTTGGGCTGGTCTCTTACGGCGGGTATCGCCATTTACATGGTCACCGCTTTAATAGTTATCAAGTTCACTCCCTCCGGCTAGGTTGCATTTCGAGGGTCATCGCCAGCTGTGTCTCATTTTGCTTAAGCCATCTCCGGCACTCACGCCAGTCGGGACAGTGTTCCGTCACCACCTGCCAGAATTGCTTCGAATGGTTCATCTCTTTTGTGTGTGCCAGCTCATGGGTGATTACGTATTCGATGACGCGCTCCGGCGCCATGATAAGCTTCCAATTAAAATTGAGGTTTCCCTTCTGTGAACAACTGCCCCAGCGCGTTCTCTGCGTACGGACCGTCAGCCTGTTATATTTAATGCCCAGCTTTCTGCTTAGCTCAGCCGCTTTCTGCTTTAAGATGTGTTCACTTTGAAAACGATACCACATCCTGAGTAAGACCGTCAGGTGTCCATCATCCGTAGACTTGAGACTGACAACCAGCGAGCTACCATCCAGCTTTACAGCACAGGTATTCCCGTCTTTCATTATTACCAGCTTTAGCTCGCGACCGAGGAAGGGAACATCGTCTCCATCTCTTATCTCCGCAGGAGGTATTTGAAGGCGGCTGTACTTTGCCAGGCGGCTCAAAATCCAGCGCTTCTTTGATTTCAGCATCTCCGGGATTTGACCATTATCGAAGGCTCTGGGGACTACAACGGCAACACCGGTCTGCGGTCTTATCTCAATGCGAATGCCCTTTATACGCTGGCTCCGTTTTATGGTGTATGTGATGGTCTGACCGTCCAGGGTGATGTGCTTCTGCCCTACTACGGTCAACCGGCGATTTCTTGTCACGTCCCCAGTTTAAGGCTTCAGGCGGCTTTCTGTCCAGTGACCTAACTACGTCTTTCTGGCTTCAATCAGCTTAACGATGCCGGCGGCAAGGTCAGTGACCTGTTCCACTGCCAGACCGCTCTTTGCCACGTTGTCTAAAGTCCGCCGGTTTATGTTCTCTCCGCCCATTCTCACCGCTACAGGATTGAAAAGGTTCATAAACCAGGCGACAATGCGGTTAGCGCTCAGCACGTGCTCAAGGAGGACGACTTTCCCCTTTGGCTTGCATACCCGTTTGATTTAGGTTAGACCGCGGACCGGGTCCGGCACGGAGCAGAAGACGAAAGAGGCTAACACGGTGTCAAAGGTGTTATCCGGGAAACTCAGATTCTGGACATCCATTAGCTCCAGTTTAACCTTCAACCCCTTTTTCGCCGCTTTCCTTCTGGCGCGCTCCAGCATTTTCTCAGCGAAGTCGATAGCCGTTATCTGAACATACGGAGGATAGAATGGAAAGTTGCGTCCCGTGCCTATTCCGACCTCCAGTATGTTGGTGCCCTCAGCCTTGCTCCACAGTAGCCGCCGCCACCCTTCGGCTCGCCTGCCCTCCATGCAGCCTTCCATGAAGTCATATAGTGGGGCAGAACGGTTATACCGCTTCCTGACGATGTCGTTTAGCTTAGCCATCAGCCGGATAAGTCTTGCTTTAGTTGCTCATATTGCTCTTTGGAAATCTCGCCCCTGGCGTATCGCTCCTTGGCTATGTCGAGAGGGCTCCGCCTTTCAACACCGCCACCACCTCCACCCCGCCGTGGTCCATGTGTCCGTGCATGTGAGCTGAGTGCTCCGTTTTCTGCATATACCGAGCGTGCTCATGCTCGCTGTGCTGCATATTGTGAGTGTGCTTCTCCACACTTAAGATTATATAATACGGAGAGGTTCGTACCTGATAAAACAGGTCTGGACAAAATAGAAACACTCTTTCCTGCCAGGGAAAGAGGATTAGTCCCCCAATCTGAAAATTTGCGTGAAACGGAAAGGGAAGTTCTAAATCTTATTAGCTTTCAGCAGTCAGCAATAGATATATGGTCATTGACAAAATATAGAGACACAGAGAAAAAGAAACAAGAACCTCTCCCTTTCTTAAAGGGGGAGAAAAACTGAAAACTGATAACTTAGCAGGAATTAGCCGGCAAATCATCTAGTACTTTGAAATGCCCAGGTCTTCCAGTTTGCCGGTAACAACGTACACTACTCGCTCCCCGATGTTTGTCACCCGGTCGGCACTGCGCTCCAAATTATGCGCTACCCACAGCAGGCGGGTGGCTCTGGTTATGGTCCTGGGGTCTTCCGACATGAATGAAACAAGCTCGCGGAATACCTGGTTATAAAGGGCATCAACATCGTCGTCCTCCGCACAAATCTTTCTGGCGGCTTCGGCATCGCGGTTAATAAAAGCCTCCAGGCATCTCCTGAGCATACTGCCCGTCTTCTCCGCCATGCGGGGCAGGTCAATAAGAGGCTTAAGCGGCGGCTGGTCGCCTATCATGATGACTATCTTTGCTACGCCCTCAGCATGGTCGCCGATGCGCTCAAGGTCAACGATGATATTCAGCACCGCAATGATTATTCTCAGGTCACTTGCCATGGGCTGTTGCGTAGCGATAAGCTGGATGCTCTTCTCTTCTATCTCAAACCGCTTCCGGTTAATCAGTATGTCATCGTTTATCACCTGCTCTGCCAGCTCCAGGTCTCTATTCTTGAGCGCGTCCATTGAGCGGTATATGGCTTTTTCGACCATGCTACCCATCGCTAAAACGTCATCCTGAAGCTCGTGAAGAAGGCGTTCAAATATTGTCCTGGGCATTATATACCTCCGTTAGCCAAACCTGCCTGTAATATAGTCCTCCGTCCGCTTATCTTTGGGATTGGTGAAGATTTCAGTGGTCGTCCCGTACTCCACGAGGATTCCCGCCCTGTCCGTATCCATCATAAAGAACGCCGCCATATCCGATACCCGGGCGGCCTGCTGCATATTATGAGTAACAATAACGATAGTATAATCTTCGGCCAGGCTTTTCATCAAGTCCTCGATTTTGATGGTTGCTACCGGGTCAAGAGCGCTGCAGGGTTCATCCATCAAGATGACTTCTGGCTCGAGAGCCAGTGCCCGGGCAATACATAGACGTTGTTGTTGTCCCCCTGAGAGCTCCATGGCGCCTCTTCGTAACCGGTCTTTCACTTCATCCCACAGTGCTGCCCGGCGTAGCGCGTGTTCCACTATCTCTTCAATATTGCCCCTGATACCGTTCACGCGGGGACCAAAAGCCGCATTATCGAAGATGGACTTAGGAAAGGGGTTAGGCTTCTGAAAAACCATGCCTATGCGATAGCGTATCTCGGTGGGGTCTATACCAGTAGCATAGATGTTCCTGCCATCAAAAAGTACCTCTCCCTTGACTTTAGAGCCCATTATCAGGTCGTTCATACGGTTAAAGCAACGTAGCAAAGAACTCTTGCCGCAGCCCGAAGGACCAATGATAGATGTAATCTGGTTGCGAGGTATTACCATAGAGATACCTCGCAGAGCCTGAAAATTTCCGTACCACAGTTCCAGATTTTTTGCCTCTAAAGCCGCAACATTACTCATTATGCCTTTATTCCTCAGTTCTCTTCTGATAGCGGTTCCTCAAAAGGATTGCGACAGCATTCATGCTTAAAAGAACAATAAGGAGAACGATAATGCCAGCAGCCGCCAGGTGCCAGAACTCCTCCTGAGGGCGAGAAACCCAGTTGAATATTTGTATAGGGAGGACGGTGAAACGGTCTAAGGGGCTAATGGGGATGAAGGTTAGATATACTAAGGCGCTGATAGCAATCATGGGGGCTGCCTCCCCGATGGCCCGGGACATGGCTAAGATGGTTCCGGTAAGAACCCCGGGGAGGGCGCTGGGTAGAACGATATGGCGCACCACCTGCCACCGGCTAGCACCCAGGGCATGGGCTCCGAAGCGATGGGCTTCGGGTACGCTACGGATAGCCTCCTGGGCGGCAATAATGATTACAGGTAAAGACATAAGAGTCAGGGTCAATGCCCCAGCCAGAACGCTCCTCCCCATGGCAAGGGCTTGTACGAATAGGGTGAGTCCCAAAAGTCCGTAAACAATAGAGGGGACACCCGCAAGGTTGTTAATATTGGTTTGAATAAACCGACGCAGGCGGTTATCTGGAGCATACTCCTCCAGATAAATAGCCGCCCCTACGCCAACGGGAAAAGAGAAGAGCGCTGTCAATACCATTACCCATAATGTGCCGAAGAGAGCTGACAGAATACCTGCCTCCTGGGGTTTGCGCGATGGATAACTGGTTATGAACTGCCAGTCTAGCCACCCTATGCCATCCTTCAAGACATCCACCAGAAGTATTGCCAGAGCAAAGATGCCTATCAGGCTAGCGGACAAGAATAGAACCTTAAAGGAGCTTCCCTGCAGTTGCCTTATCCTTAGCCGCCGCTTAAAAGCCAAATCATTTTTCATTTCAATATCGCTCCCGATGGCGCCTGACAAACCATTGGCTAAAGAGATTCATCAGGAGGGTCATGACAAAAAGGAGCAGCCCTACTGCGTAGATGGTATAGTACTCCGTTGTCCCATGGGGTGTCTCCCCCAGGCTTATCTGGACGATATAGGCCGTCATGGTCTGAATACTCTCTAAGGGATTCAGGGTCAGCTTCGGGGTAGAGCCAGCGGCGAGAGCCACAATCATGGTCTCGCCAAAAGCCCGTGAGAGAGCCAGGATAAAGGCGGCTACTATCCCGGAGATGGCGGCGGGCATGACCACACGGGTAGCCACCTCTAACCGGGTAGCTCCTAGCCCATAAGCTGCATCACGTAAGGAGCGGGGTACAGCTACCATTGCATCCTCGCTGAGGGAAGAAACCATGGGAATAATCATAACCCCCATAACCAGGCCAGCACTCAAAGCATTGAAGACTATCATGTTGGGGAATATATTCTGAAGCACAGGAGTTACAAAAGTGAGGGCAAAATAGCCATATACTACCGTAGGTATGCCAGCCAGGATTTCCAGAAGAGGCTTCACTACCCGGCGCACCCTATCCCGGGCGTACTCACTCAGATAGATAGCACTGGCTAGACCTATGGGCAGGGCTACCAGGATGGCAATACCTGCGGTTAGTAAAGTGCCACCCACGAGAGGCAAAACGCCGAAGTGCTGAGGTTGAAATAGAGGTGCCCACTTTGTCCCGGTGAAGAAATCCAATATGGAGACCTCGCTGAAAAATCCCGCCGCTTGCACCAGGAGCATGACGACAATACCGATGGTGGTGAAGATGGATAATAAAGCACAAGCGAGGAGAAGCCGTTGAATAACGCTTTCTCTGAGGCGGGTCTGGCTTCTCACCCGCCTCAGAGAGAGACTAGACTTATCTACCGTGGTTTTCGCAGAGTTCACGTAACTCCGTAACATTCCGCCGCACTATGACCCGGCTTTTTGAATTTTGTTCAGGTTTTCATTGTAGGCCTGGGTGGGCAGGGGAATATAGCCTACCTCGGATACCAGCTTCGGCCCCTCGGTCATGTAGAAGCGGACGAATTCTTTCACTTCGGGGCGCGGCAGGGCTGCCTTGTTTACGTAGATGAAGATGGGTCTGGACAGGGGTTTATAGGTGCCGCTGAGGATGGTCTGCTCTGAAGGAAGCACTGGTCCGCTGCCACTATCAATGGCAACCAGCTTCAGCTTGCCCTTATTCTCCACATAGTAGGCATAGCCGAAGTAACCCAGAGCGTTGGGGTCACCGGCGATTCCCTGCACCAGGACATTATCGTCCTCGCTGGC
>JAUYDO010000231.1 GCA_030691835.1 Dehalococcoidia bacterium
CTGATTGTGGATTCATCCTCTGTTATGGCTGCAATTTTCACTTTCTTCCATAATCCTTTCAGTTTAAATTAATCTCGTATTTAGTACCTTAAAAATAAAATCTTGCGCAAAGCTTGTCCTGAACTTGATTCAGGATGGGAAAAACTGGCTTGCGGACAGGCAGGGTTCACCCAGAAGGTTCTCCCTCAAGGGACGCCTGTCCTACCGTCGGTAATACAGGCCTCCGTGCCTGTCGCGTCCTTTTCATTTGGTTCAGGCTTGTCCGGGTTAGGATTTGGTGCTTGAAATTTAGAATTTCCCACCCGACGAGGGGATACAAGGGGAATAAGGTTGTACAGCATAGAACATGAAGTAGGAGATTTACTGAGGAAGAAGAAGCTCTGGCTCGGTGCCGTGGAGTCCGCCAGCGGCGGTTTAATTTCACACCTCGTCACCAACGTGACCGGAAGCTCGGACTACTACCTGGGCTCAATCACCTCTTACCACAATGAGGTCAAGATAAAGGTAGTCGGCGTCAAGCGAGAGACTATAGAGAGCTACGGCGCGGTGAGTCCGCAGGTCGCCGGGGAGATGGCGCAGGGCGGCAGAAGAGTCCTTGGCGCCGATATATGCGTGGCTGATACCGGCATCGCCGGACCCGGTGGCGCTACACCGGATAAACCCGTGGGACTGTTCTACATCGGGCTATCGCACAAAGGCGGCACCTTTAGCCGCAAGCACCTCTTCCACGGAGACCGGGAGCAGAACAAGCGCCTCGCCGCCGAAGCCGCGCTATCCTGGGTCAAAGAATACCTGCTCACTTTGAAGGATTAAACCCATGCAAGAAAAACGGGTAGTCACCTGCTTCCTTGAGTCGGAGAAGAAGGTACTGATTCTGCGCCGCAGCGGGCAGGTCGGCACTTACCAGGGCAGGTGGGCGGGCGTCAGCGGCTACATAGAGACGGCGCCAGACGAGCAGGCGTTCACTGAGATAAAAGAGGAAGCCGGGCTCGACCGTGATGACGTCGAGCTTGTTAAAAAGGGCAAGCCCCTCGCTGTAGAGGATAAAAAGCTCGGCGTCAGGTGGCTGGTGCACCCCTACCTGTTTCACGTCAAAGAGAGGGCAAAGATAAAGCTCGATTGGGAGCACAAGGAGTCGAAGTGGATTGACCCTGCGGAGTTGGACCGTTACCAGACCGTGCCCGGTCTCAAGGAAGCTCTAGCCAGGGTAAATTAGCTAGCTTCCTGATAACGTCTTCAGGGGTCAGCAACCCGTCTTCGGTGACCACACCGGTAATCAGCTCCGGCGGCGTGACATCAAAATAGGGGTTCGCCACCTTGACCTCTGGGGGCAGTCTCCCGGGCTCGAGCACCTCGGAGGGCTGCTTCTCCTCAAGCTCGACCTCGTCTCCCTTCAGCCGGGGGTCGAATTTGAGCGTTTCGCACAAAACATAGAACGGGACGCCTGCCTTCGCCGATGCCAGCGCCAGCGGGTATGTGCCGATGCCGTTCACAAGGCTACCATCCGAGCAAATCCGGTCCGCGCCTACCAGCACTTTGGTCGCCATCTTTACATAAAGTCCCAGCGCCGTGTCATCAATGAATGCGACAGGGATACCGGAGGCTGAGAGTTGTTTTGCCGTCTTTTCCTCTATACGCCCTGCCCCCGACCTGGTGACAATCGCTTCGATGTCCGGGTGTTTCCTGAAAGCCGCCTTCAACGCCGCAACCACCGTCGAGCTGTAGCTGTGGGTCATTATTCTGTCTCCGCCGGCAATAAGCTCAGAGGCGTGCCTGGCTATGCGTTCCACAGCTTCGAGTGACTGCCGGATAAGCTCCTCGGCGCGGGCGATGGTAAAGCGCCGGACTTCATTAACGTCCACACCTTCAGTTGCTTTCAGTGCGGTGAGCAGGCGGCTAACGATATTGAACAGCGGAGCCATGGCGGGTCGGGCGGACATCAACTTTTCCCCAACCGCCCTCTGCTCAAGCAGGAGCTCCCCGGCGCTCCCGGCGCGGCTGCGCTCCGCCGCCGTCTTCAGTACGTTTATAGCCTGTCTCGCCAGCTCGCTAGCGCCGTGGACCCTGTCATCCCTGATTTCGTCAATCAGGCTGAGAATCTCCGGGCTGATAGTCACGGCGTAATTCTACCAGTCTGCCACAGGCGGGTCAAAGCTTCTTGACAAAAACAAAGAATGAGGCTAAATTATACTCATTCAGTATTAAGCCAATGAAGCGGATAAGGTGGGTTAATGGCACAGCTAATTAAGCTAATCGTCATTATTGCTATGCTGGCGGGTGGCGGCGGCACTGCCTATGCTATCAACAATCCCCAGAGCGCTATAGCCGCCCCCTTTAAAGCCCCGGCGGTGGCTGTACTTAATACCACCGCCAGCGCTTTGAAAATGATAAAGGATACCAAGACGGTGGCGGCTTCCCTGGAACGCAAGATAGTATCGACTTCAGTACACGCCATGCTAATTGCCGAAGGTTTGAGTGGAGTTACACCGGTTACCACGCCAACCAACGACATGACTTCATTCCCATCAAAACAGCATCCCCTTTACCCCAACTACCTTGACTCCCAGAAGACACAGTTCAAATACACCGTTGACAGCAAGGGTTCGGTCACCATTGACGCCACCGAGG
>JAUYDO010000295.1 GCA_030691835.1 Dehalococcoidia bacterium
ATTCGCATTAGCTATTATGATGTCATAAATAGATGGTGGCACAGGCGTCTCTGCCTGTGAGTCCACTCCATACTGGTCTGCCATCTTGATTGCAAAATAGAATAAGATGCACCGGGAGGAAAGATAATGACAGAAAAATGGCTAATAATCGACGCTCATCATCACTACTGCCCGGAGGAAGCGGCTAAGAAGCTAGGCGTTGTAGACGGAATGGACTACTCAGCCCGTATGAAGGAGAGAGGTAGCTGTTACTGGCACGGACAGGAGATAGAGCGCTCAATCGGGCTAATGGATGAGGCGGGCGTGGACATGGCGGTTATTAATCAGTCCGCATGGAGCGCCTGTGGGCTGGAAGTATGTCAGGAAATGAATAACGCTTACGCCATGGTGACAAAGCAATATCCCGGAAGGTTTATCGCCTGTGCCCATGTGCCGCTTGACAGTGAACCGGAATCGCTAAAGGAGCTGGACAGGGCTAAAAACGACCTGGGACTAAAGGGCGTGTCCCTGGTGGCGTCCACCTCTAAGGTTTCTCTGGGCTCGGCTGCACTTTTTCCTCTTTACGAGAAAATCAGCCGGTTAGATATACCTATCGTGGTGCACCCTACCGTGAGAACACCGCTCTGGGGAGGGACAGGTATGCTCATGGGTAGCGGAGTATCGCGGGAATACGATATTGCGAAGTCAACCGTTGAGGCAATGCATATAACGCTTAAGAGATTCCCGGACATGAAATTCCTGATGCCGCACTACGGAGGCGGCATACCCGGTTTGAAAGGTCGGATTATGGCCCGTTTTGAGCCCGAGGGTTGGAAAGTGCCCCCGGAACTGAAAGGTGCTGCCAAATCACCCAGGGAACAGAAACAACTGGGATTAGACCGGGCTTTTGAGGAGATATTCAGCACACTCTATTTTGATACCGCTGGCTCCGGGGGCTGGATGCCCAATGTACGGTCGGCACTCATGGCTATCAGGACAGACCGGCTTTGTTGGGGCACGGATTATCCCTTCGATATCCACGAACCCGAGGATGTCAAGATTTATATAGATAACATCAAACAGCTCGATATTCCGGAACCGGATAAAAGAAACATTCTCGGTGAAAATGTGAAAAGGCTGTTCAAGTTGTAAATCAGTTCCATGGTCTCAAACTCCAGCCGATAGACCGTCTCCAGTCAGCGATAGGCAGCCCGCTTACTCCCCGGGTCCGGGAGCCGGTGCAGCACCATAGCAAAAGCCGCTTCCTCAATCGGGAACAGGAACCTCAAAACTTCATACCCTTGCCAGCATCGCCTTCGGGAAGGGGATACAGGGGATAGGGTTGAAATAACCCTTACTTCAGCGCCTCCAAAACGTTCTCGCTGGTGGTTATCCAGCCTAAGAGGCGTTTCACATTCCACAAGGTTGCTTCCTGGGTGAAGGGCGGTCCGCTGTTAGCGCAGGCGTCAGAGACCAAGATAGACCAGTAATTCAGGTAATATGCGTCCCGGATGGTGGATTCCACGCAGACATTGGTTGCCACTCCGGTAAATATCAGGTACTTGAGATTGAATGTATTGAGGTTCATATCCAGGTTGGTGCCGAAGAAGCCGCTGTACTTCGGCTTGTCCACAATAAGGTCGTCAGGCTCAGGCTTCACCTCATCTATTATTTCATAGCCCCAGGTGCCCGGGAGCGCCAGCTTATCTCGTAGCGCCGGACTGGTGCGGTACAGCAATGGATAGCCCCTGTGCCAGTGCACCGATTCCGGTCCGCCGGTCTCCCGCAAATCAGGCGAGAATATCTGCCTGGTATATACAATCTTACAGCCCTTGTTCCGGGCGGCGGCGAGTATCTTCTGAATCACGGGTATTATCTTACGGTTCTGCTCCGTGTTCTCACCGTACAGGTCGAACATTCCGCCCTTACAGATAAAGGTGTTCTGCATATCAATGACCACAATGCCGGTTTGCTTAAGCTCTATCTCGAGCGGCTGAAGCTCTGCTTTGACAGTTACCCTGGTCACGGTCTAACCTCCTTTCATCAAACCTGGTAAAGATTGAGATGGAGAGGTTTCCTACTTCATCGGGTAGACGCGGCACAGGCATATTTTATAAGACCCGCCGC
Organism: Dehalococcoidia bacterium; assembly: GCA_030691835.1. GTDB lineage: Bacteria > Chloroflexota > Dehalococcoidia > Dehalococcoidales > UBA3254 > JAUYDO01. The sequence goes on from JAUYDO010000295.1 coordinate 2,107, forward strand.
CGTAGCCACAGCGCCCCTGGGTCCCCATCGGAATCAGGGTGTTCACATTGACGTCCCAGACACTATAGAAGTTAGGCTCTTTCCCGTCTGTTTCGGGGAGCCACCAGCCGTGCCCGACCATCACCATGTACGGCGGCACAACCGGCGTAACCTTAGCCTTGGCTTTCACCCGTCCGCGCTGGTTCTCCACATAGACCCAGTCACCATTATTAATGCCCAGTTTTTTAGCCGCCTCCGGGTTGATTTCTACGAAGGGATTAGGCTCAATTTCACGGAGCCACGGTATCTGGCGGTGCTCGGAATGGAAGAGGGCTGGAGAGCGGACCCCTGTGCTCATGATAAACGGATATTCTTCCCAGAGCACCGGCGTGGAGACCGGGCTCTCCGGTGCTTCTTCATAATAAGGCAGAGGGTCAACCCCGCTCTGCTCCCAGAATTTGGACCAGAGTTCCACCTTGCCGGTAGGGGTATTGAATCCGGGTTTACCATCCTTCCGTAATAAGCCTCTCTTATAGCGATAGTATGGTTTGGATGGTCCCTCCGGAGGCATCTCCCAGCTTCCTTTTTTTGCCAGCTCATCATAGTCTTTGCCGGCAACCGCCAATCTGGCATTGATAAGCTCCTTAACCGTTTTATACGGGAAGTCTGTTGTACTCAAGCGCCTCGCCAGCTCAAGGTTAATCTCCCAGTCGGATTTGCACTCCGGTATCTCCACCGCTTTAACTATTACTGAAAGAGGTGCCCACCATGAGCGCAGGCTCTCCTTTTCAGGGAAGGTGGCGGCAGGCAGGAAAATATCACCCAGAGCTTGTGCCGTGGGAGTGAGAAAGAGGTCTACTATTACGATGAAATCCAGTTTCTTCAGCGCGGCGAAGTGTCTCTTCGGGTCGGCGCCCATGCAGGATAAGGCGTTGATACTCTGCATCCAGGCGCCTTTAATGGGGTAGGGGTGACCGCTCTCGACCTGCTCCAGGACAGCATCAGGCTGAGCCCATGCCCTGAAGTTCCTAAATGCAGGGTAGCGGTCGGCACTAATCCTCTTTAGAGTGAGCTTCTTGAAGAGTTCTTCTCCGTACAGCTTTTTCATTTCATCCTGGGTGTATGGATAGCTGGTGACCCCGTGAGAAGCCCTGGCGATGACGTTACCCCCGGGATTATCCATGTTTCCGGTAATTGCCCAGAGCGCATTAATAGCCTGGGCGACCACTGCGCCCTCGGCATTCATATCAACGGGAACTCCCCAGTGAATAGCCGCCGGCTTGCTGGTGGCATATAAGCGGGCGGCTTCAATTATCTGCTGTTTGGGAATCCAGGTTATTTGAGATACCTTTTCCGGTGGATATTGCTGGACCCTTTCTTTCAGCTCATCAAAACCGTAACACCATTTATCAACAAACTCTTTATCATATAGACCTTCGTTGATGATGACATTCAACATACCCAGAGCTAAAGCTCCATCCGTTCCCGGACGTATCTGAAGGTGTATTTCAGCCCTGGTGGCTAACCACGGTGTCCGGGGGTCTACTACAATCAGCTTTGAGCCTCTCTTCATACAATCAATAATCCAGTGACCGTAGAAAGCGTCCGGGTCGGAAGCGGTGGGACCCTGCGCCCAGACTATGATAACCTTTGGCACTTTCCACGCCGGGTCATCATAGCGTTTCTCAAGGAACTGGGCACAATCAGCTACGCAATAGTCTCCCTGGGTGGCGTGCATGGCTACCTGCCTGGGGCTGTAACAGCAGTGCCCGGATAGCCCGTAGTTCACCCAGTTGGGACTGCCGTAGGCGTACATCAGCAGGGTGATGGGACCTCCCATATCTCTTCCCGTTCCCTGGCAGAAGATTACCGATTCAGCCCCGTGTTTGGCACGGATATCCCTAAGCTTTGCCTCAATAGTAGCATAAGCCTCATCCCAGGAGATACGCTCCCACTTGCCTTCGCCCCGTTTACCCGCCCGCTTCATCGGGTGTGTGATGCGGTCGGGATGGTACATATACTGTGTCATCGCCAGGGCGCGGACGCACAGCCTGCCCTGGTTCCAGGGGTGATTCTCATCACCTTCAACCCTTGTGACCTTGCCGTTCTTTACATAAAGTTTGACTCCACAGCCGCCGTGACAGCCGGGACCCGCCGACCACACCGTAGTCCTGACAACTTTTTCCACAAAAGACCTCCTGAACTCAAAATCAACTTAAACTGGCAATCAAGGGCATTATTGAATAATACAGAAAGGATGTCAAATGCTGGTAGCATAAACATCTCAAATCTCTATTGACAACCGGACACCATGTTGTTATTATAAAGCATACCTAGATACTCTAGGTACTTAGTTGGACCAGGCACAGGAGGACGGCGATTCCGCGGGTAGGTATCGTAACTGATAGCACCAACTGTCTGCCACCTGACCTCGTTAAGAAACATGACATACGGGTGGTTCCGGTTGGCATGGTCATCAATGGCAAGCTATACCGTGACCAGGTAGATATCAGCCTTGCCGAATTCTGGAAGATGTTTAATGAGCTCCACGTAGAGCCAACAACGAACGCGCCTAGTATGGGCGAATTCTATAACGCTTATAACCAGCTCAGTGAAATCACTGACAGCATTATCTGCGTCATGGTGTCAAAAGTGCTGAGTGCCACCCACGAATCAGCGTTTCAGGCAAGAAAGCTGATAAAATCCGAAAAGCCTCATCTCAATATCGAGATTATTGACAGCAAGACGTGCGCCGGCGCGCTGGGGTACATCGTCCTGGAGGCGGCGCGCGCCGCCTGGGAGAACAAGAGCTTCCAGGAAGTGGTACAGGTGGCGCGCGACATGGTTTCAAAGGTTATTTACATATCCTCGGTTGATACGCTGAAGTATATGATAAGGATAGGCAGGGCGCCGCGCAACAGCGCCGGAATCGGGGAATTTCTGAACATAAAACCCATAATCGGCTTTATTGATGACAGCGGCTATACCCAAGTTATTGCCAGGGTAAGGGGCAGGCAAAAAAGCCTGGATAAAATGGTGGAGCTGGTGGAGAAATACGTTGACGTCAGCAAACCGCTGCATGTCATGACACATTACTGTGATTCCCGGGAAGAAGGCGAAGCGCTGAAACAAAAGGTCGTTTCCAGGTATAACTGTGCGGAAGTACACGTGACCGAATATTCGCCGGTAATGCTCGGTGCTACCGGACCGGTAATCGGCTTATCTTTCTACTCATAGAACATTCAACCGTAGGGTGGGTGAAACGGAGTCCCGATGAAATCGAGACGAAGTGCAACCCACCCAAAAATATTATTGTGGTGGGTTACGTCACGATTCCATTATTCCTCGACCTCTGCGGGAGATGCAATGAAAATGGGGAAAAATGTTCTTATAAATATTCTACCGGTATCGTGACTCCACCCACCCTACGGCTCTGAAAACTTCAGGACTGATTCTGTCCACGCAGCTCGGACGACTTCATCTGGTAGTAGCTCTGTCCCGCTGTAACGCCCAGGTAGGACTTCTTTACCCCCTGGTGCTCCTTCAGTACCGGCGCCGTTCCCTCAAGTGCTACTTTGCCGTTTTGCAACAAATAGCCGTAGTCGGCGATGGACAGGGCGGCGGCGGCGTTTTGCTCGGCGATAAGAAAAGCCGTCTTCTGCTCCCGGTTTATCTTCTTGAGGATGGTGAACATCTCTGCCACCATCATCGGCGCCAGACCCAGGGATGGCTCATCCAGGAGCATGATTCTGGGGCGGGTGAGAAAGGCTCTGCCGATAACCAGCATCTGCTGTTCGCCGCCGGAGAGATAGCCGCTCTTCTGCTTGCGCAGTGGCACCAGCTTCGGGAAGTACTCGTAGACCTGTGCCATGTCCGCTTTGACTCCGTTGTCCTTCCGCATGTAAGCGCCCATGAGCAGGTTCTCTTCCGTGGTCAACTGGGGGAAGACCGGGCGCCCCTGCACCACGTGGCAGACGCCCAGTCTGGCGATGGTTTCCGGCTTCATCTTATCAATCCGTTTGCCGTCAAGCTCGATACTGCCCTCGGTCAGCTCGCCGTCCTCCGTATCGAGCACACCTGATATGCTTTTCAGGGTAGTCGACTTGCCACTGCCGTTGTTCCCCAGCAAAACGACCACATTGCCATCCGTCACCTGCATTGAAACCCCGGTAAGTGCCAGGACGACGTCGCTGTAGACTGCCTCGATGTTATTTAGCTTAAGCATCTCTCACCTAGTAGCCAAAGGGCCAGCGCTTGTAGTTTAGCTTAATCTTATTCCATACGGCTATCAGTCCGTATGGCTGGAATGACACGAAGATGATTATCGCTAGCCCGTAAATAGCGAACGTGCTAAAGACCCACGTGTGGGCGCCTATCGATGGTGCCCAGCTAGCCATGCTCATAGAGTGCAATATCTGGCTGATGAGCCTCAGGAACAGGATGCCCATGATAGCGCCGGCGGTGCTACCCCCGCCCCCGATGACAATCATGCCCAGGTACCAGATGGATTCCCAGATGGTGAACTGGTCAAGCCTGACCACGGTGAGATAGCTCGCCCATAGACCTCCGGCGAGCCCGGCAAAGAGTGAGCCGATAAAGAATGCTCTCAGCTTGGTGCCGTAGACATTGATGCCCATGCTCGCCGCTGTCGTGTCGTTGTCTCTCACGGCAAAGAACGATCGTCCCAGCCGGGAACGGGTGAGGTTGACAGAGAAGGCGGTAAACAGGACGGTCAGCGCCAGGATGAGATAGTACCAGCTCATGTCGCTATTTATTTTGAATCCACCGATAATGGGAGCCGGTATGCCGATGATGCCGTTAGTGCGACCGGCTATCTCCAGGTTGCGGATGATATACTGAGCTACCAGGAAGAAGGCAAGCGTGGCGACTGCCAGATAGAATCCTTTGAGACGGAGAGACGGCGCTCCAACGATAATTCCGACAACTGCCGTTATCACTGCGGCTACCGGCAAAGCGACCCAGTACGGAATGTTAGCCACAGCGAGTATGGCGGTGGCATATGCACCCACCATTATGAAGGCGGAGTGCCCCATGCTCACCTGCCCCGTCATGCCGGTAATGATGTTCAATCCCAGGACCGCGATGATAGTGAGCATGGTGATGTTCAGGAAGACGAGCCAGCTCACGTTGCCCGTCCACCTGAGCAGCTGGGGCAGGGCGACTAAAAACGCCAGGAAGAGGAGCAGGATGAACCAGTGACCCCAGGTGCGCAGTACCGCCATATCCTGGGCGTAGTCGAGCTTGATTTTACCCCGCGTCCTCAATTTATACCCTCTCCACCGGCTTGGTGCCGAACAGTCCGCTGGGACGTATTATCAGGACCAGCAGTATAAGGACTACGCCGACTACACCCCCGACCCCCGGCAGGTAAGATGCCAGGTAGTAGATGGCGAGGTTTTCCCCTATGGCTAAAACCAGTCCACCTAAGATGCAACCTTCCATCGACTCCAGCCCGCCCACAAGCACTATCGCCAGTGTCACCATCACTATCTCGGCTAAAATGACGCTGGCGCCCTGCACCGAGGCGACCAGTATACCGCCAGCGGTTGCCAGCACGGTACAGAGGCACCAGGCAATCTGTGAGTTGAGCCTGGCGCTCACCCCCAGGCACTGGGCGGCGACCTGGTGGTCGTATGCCGCCCTGATTGCCAGTCCCAGCTTGGTGCGCCGGAAGAAAAACACGAAGGCGATGACTATGGCTACGGCGATGAAGAAAGTCCAGATGTATTCCTTTGCCAGCACTATGCCGCCGATATTCACCGGTCCCTTGGGCACAGTCTGGGCAAAGACGAGGGTGTTGGGTCCCCACACAATCATGACTATGCTATTGAACAGTGCCAGCATGCCCAGGGTCAATATGAAGCTGGAGAACAGCGGTCTTCCTATCATACGGCGGAACAGTACCCTCTCTACCAGTAGACCGAACGCGATGGCAAAGAGCAGTGTCAGGAATAGTGCCAGGGACACGGGCAGTCGCGGCGCGTTCGGAGAGCCCATGAAAGTCCATGCCACGAAAGAGCCCAGCACGGCGAACTGTCCGTACGCCATGTTGAAGACTCGACTGCTCCGGTACACGATGACAAAGCCCATGGCGATGAGACCGTAGACACTGCCGACCAGCACCCCGGATAGAATCAAC
>JAUYDO010000059.1 GCA_030691835.1 Dehalococcoidia bacterium
TTTAAGGATGGGGTATGAGACAGGCTATAATTCTGACAGCCGGTGAGGGACGCAGACTCAGACCGTTCACTGTCACCAAGCCCAAGGTGATGCTGTCAATCGCCGGGAAGCCCATGATTCAGTATGTCCTCGAGGCCCTGGCTAAGAACGGCATCCGCAACATCGTTCTCGTGGTCGGCTACAGGCGGGAACAGATATTCGATTACATCGGTTCGGGGGAGAGGTTTGGCGTCGAGGTTACGTATATCACCCAGGACAGGCAACTCGGTACCGCTCACGCACTGCTGCAGGCGAAGGGCGTTGCCGATAGCCAGTTCCTTGTTGTTCCCGGGGATAAGTTAATTGAAGCGGATACTCTCTCACAGATAGCGGCTACGCGCCCGCCTGCTCTGCTGGCTAAGATAGTGAAGAGTCCGGTTACTCACGGAGTGGTCACTATTGAGAAAGGCATGGTCACAAAAATAGCCGAAAAACCGGGTGAGCTTGAAAGCAACATAATTAATACCGGGATTTATGCCTTTGACACCACGATTTTCGATTGTCTGGAGAATGAGCTGGACATACCCAACGCCCTGACGAGGATGATGGCTGAGGGCACGTCCATCACCGCCGTGGAGACAACCGGCACATGGCTGAACGTGGTCTACCCATGGGACATTCTGAGCCTGAACAACGCCATTCTTAAGAAAATACCGGCTTCCCATAACGGCACCATCGAAAGCGGCGTCTCCCTGACCGGTCAGGTGACAGTGGGCAAGGGTACAGTTATACGGACGAACTCCTATATCGTCGGGCCGGTGGTTATCGGGGAGGGCTGTGAAATCGGACCCAGCGTGTGCATTCTCCCGTCGACAAGTGTGGGCGACAACGTGGTTATTTCACCCTTCACCGAGGTCAGTAACTCGGTGATAGGCACTGACGTCCATATCGGCTCCGGCTCCTGCGTTCAGGATTCCGTGATAGATAGAGGTTGTATCATCGGCAGTCACTTCTCGGCTTGCAGTAGCGAAGCCGAGGTCAAGGTTGACGGCGAATACCACGTGGTAAAGGTAGGCGCCATGCTGGGTGACGGGTGCCGTTTTGACAACTGCGTCACCTGTCAGCCCGGCGTCCTGGTCGGCAACTACAGCCAGGTCAAGTCGCTGAAGCTAATCGGCGGGAGGATTCCCGATAGAAGCATGGTGGTGTAAGTATGTGTGGTATAGTGGGGTACATCGGGAAGAGACAGGCTCAACCTATACTTCTCAATAGCCTGGCAAGGCTGGAATACCGGGGCTACGACTCCTGTGGTATCGCCCTGGCGTCCTCCGGCGTAGCCGTGTACAAGGATGCGGTAAGGGTTGCCGAGCTGGCGAAATCGCTACCGCATCTCGAAGGCACGGTGGGGATTGGTCATACCAGGTGGGCTACGCACGGCGCGCCGTGTCAGAAGAATGCCCACCCGCACACCGATTGCACCGGTAAAATCGCCGTGGTACATAACGGCGTAATAACGAACTACCAGCAACTCACCAACCAGCTCACAAAAGAAGGACATAAATTCTTATCCGAGACCGATACCGAGGTCATAGCCCATCTTGTAGAGAAGTACTATAGCGGCAATCTGGTTGACGCTGTAGAGAATGCTATCCGTGATATTGAAGGTTCCTATGCTGTCATAGTCCTTGCGGAAGACAAACCGGGGATTGTTGTCGCCAGGAAGGACAGCCCGCTGGTACTGGGCATCGGAGACAGGGAGAACTTCATCGCATCAGACGTTCCGGCTATACTGGACTATACCAACCGCGTGATGTATCTGGAGGATGGAGACGTTGGCGTAGTTACCCCGGATAGCGTCAGCATAAGGCGGGATGGCAAGGAGGTCGTCAGGGAAACCCAGAAGATACTCTGGAGCTCCGAAGAAGCCAAAAAGGGCGGCTACGAGCACTTCATGCTTAAGGAAATTCACGAACAGCCCAGGGTTATACGCGATACCATTTCGGAGTATGTTCTGGCTACGGAACCTGTGCTGGCTGTACCGGACGGGCGGCTTGATTCAGTCCTTTTGCTGGCGTGCGGCACGTCCTACCACGCGGCACTGGTGGGGAAATACGTCTTTGAGGAGTTGCTCGGTATCCCGGTAAGAGCCGAGCTTGCCTCCGAGTTTAACTATTTCCGCAACTGCTTGACCACGCCGCTCTCCATCGCCATCACGCAATCGGGAGAGACGGCTGATACGCTAAAAGCTATGAAGCGTCTTAAGGAAGCCGGCTCGCGGGTGGCCGCCATCACCAATGTGGTCGGTAGCACTGCCAGCAGAATCGCTCACCAGACCATATATACCAGGGCTGGACCGGAGATGAGTGTAGCGGCGACAAAGAGCTTCATCGCACAGCTTGTTGCTCTCTACTGGCTGGCTCTATCCTTCTCCAGGCTCGATGCGCGTACCGCACTGGAACTTAAGATGAAGCTGCGGCAGCTACCGGAGAAGGTCATAGAGGTTCTGGACAATGAGTCCAGGATTGCCGAGCATGCGGAGTTTCTGGCGAAGTATGAGGACGCCTTTTATATTGGCAGGGGAATTAACTATGCTATTGCTATGGAAGGTGCTCTCAAGCTAAAGGAAATCGCCTACATTCACAGCGAGGCTTACGCCGCCGGAGAGCTGAAGCACGGACCCTTTGCCCTGTTGAGCAAGGATACCCCGGTTATCGCTATCGTAGCTGATGACAGCACCAGAGAAGCAGTCCTGACCAATATCAAGGAAATAAAAGCCAGAGGCTCGCCCGTGCTGGCGGTAGCGGCGGAGGGCGATGAAGCCATCACCGAGCTGGCTGACTTCACCATCAGTGTGCCGGATACGGACCCGGTTCTATCCCCCATAGTCAATACGGTAGTCATGCAGTTGCTGGCGTACTACGCCGCAAGAAAAAGAAAATGCCCGGTCGACTTTCCAAGGAATCTGGCTAAGTGTGTGACTGTGGAGTAGGGAAGAGAAATATACCTGCCGTGTCATGCCGGGGTTACGACATTCCTGCCTGGGGTTAGCCCTCCTCGTTTTTGTCGGGGAGGTCGTCAAGGGTAAGCCAGCCTTCCTTGAGAGCGTGCAGTACCGCCTCAGTCCGTGAGCTGACGCGCAGTTTCCTGAAGATATTGACCAGATGGGTCTGCACCGTGCGCTCACTTATGCGCAACCCTTATCCAGAGAAGCTTGGTGTGAGTCATCAACCCGATTTTTCTGGTTCTCCCCGATAAAAAGATAAAACTTTATTTCTGTTTGCTGTACTCGCCTATCAGGCGGATTGTCTCCTCTAGTATCTGGGGCGCTACCTTGTGACCTTTGGCGGTCATCTTCTTCACCCAGTCATCCCAGACCGGCTTACCGGCAACCTCCTTCCATCTATCCACTTCCTCTTTGGGCGGTGTATAGGAAATCATCTCATATCCGGCTTTGCTAACGAAGTCGGGAAGCTCCCTGTAAACCCGGTCGAAAACTCCGGCGCTGAATAACTTTGAAGCGGTTTCACCGCTGACACTCATAATTGCCTGCTGTACATCAGGCGGCATCTCATTCCATGTTTCTTTGTTCAAAATTGTCATGAAGGTGACAGAGATGGTGGGTACGAAGGTGTAGTACTTCACTACTTCCCAAAGCTTGAAAGAGGTAATGCCATCCCCGGGTGCTGCCATACCATCAATAACGCCTTTTTGGAGAGACAGGTAGTTGTCAGGCATCGGCACCATCATCGGGACGCCGCCGAGCAGTTTCATCATTTCCGTTGGCGGTCCACCGGTCATCCTTATCTTCATGCCCTTGAAATCCTCGAGCTTCTTTATCTGTTTCTTCGAAGTTATAAAGAAGTACGGCTCAGAAGCGTATACAGTCAGCACCTTCACATCGGCTGATTGAGCCTGAATCTCAGGGAATTTCTGGTACAGCGCCCAACCTGTCCTGCCGGCGACCTCAGCGTTCGGCGCCATGAAAGGCAGTGTCACCGTATCCAGTAAATCGAGCTGGTTGGGAAAATAGCCGGTGAAGAGCCATGCAAGTTCGGCGATGCCCGATTTAACGCCCTCGTAAGCATTGCTGGATTTCATTATGGTCTGAAGCGGATAGAGAGTGACCTTAACCCTACCATTTGTCGCCTTCTCAATACTCTCGGCAAAGGGCTGGTGACCGTATATTGTATGTGTGGCATTTATGGGTTGTTCAAAGGCGTATTTCAGGTTCCAGGTCTTCTGCGCCGCAGTAGGTTTCGGAGCTGGCGCAGGTGCCGGGGCTGGTGCCGGGGCTGGTGCCGGTGCAGGCGCAGGTACCGGAGCGGGAGCCGGCTTGGGTGCTGCCGCCGGTGTAGCACATCCAGCCAGGACAAATACACTAACTAAGACTACCGAAAGAACAACCAGTAATATCTTTTTCATCTTGCCTCCTTTATTTTATGAAATATTTCTAGTGTTCAATTGAATTTCGGGTTAGTATACCATAAATCAAAACATTTGTCACTTACTAAGTGAAAACTACCCAAATTAGCCGATATGCTTAGTCGACACTGATAAATATACGTAGTCAAAAATGATAGTAATGCGTAGTAATTGTGCAGTTATATAGACAAAGTGGTCATGGTTTTAGTAAAGTAAATTAAGCGCATTGGCGGATTACAGGAGACGGTTCGAGGTTCTAAAATCTTGTTTAAGTGCCCAAGGTACATTTAAAGTCTGGTTACTTTGACCAAATGGTTTGACAACGGGGATTAACCTCGGGCACCTATCTGGATTCCAGTCGGTAAAGGCAAAGGCGGTGAAATATGGTTACGAAGAACAAGCAAAAAGTAAAACTGGTATTCTCTGAGGAGCCAACCGATGTAGCGTATCGGAGCTATACCGATGGAATTGAAGTCCACGAGCATCAACCCGAAGCAGAGCCCAATGACACCGAAAATCTGGTTCATCTTTACCTCTCCGAAACCAGGCAAACACCGATGCTCAATGCTGCGAAAGAAAAACAGCTTGCCAGCCAGATTGAACTGGAAAAACATCTGACTGAGATTCAGCAGGCGCTTACTGCTGAGCACGGGTTTCCTCCATCGGACGTGGATGTTTTGCTTGCAGCCGCCAGACGGTTCAGCAAGGCAAGCTACTTATTTGGAGTATTATGTGAGTATTTCAAGATTGTGCAACACCAGACTATCGCCCAGAAAGTAGCAGTACCGGCTTTACGTCAGGCGATTGACGGTTTCATCGAGCCTCAGCTCGTCAGCGATATGGCTAAGGCTATTGAGTCTGACGAAGAAAAAACATATAAAGCCCTGGTACAGCTATCAAATGATGCCCGGCTCATATCCTGGGACATAATGCCCGAAGCCGGAAATAAGATGTCCCTGGGTGAGTTTGGCAAGCTGGTGAATTCCGCTGAATACCGCAACAAGCTTCAGAAGCGGGAACTGGAAATCACCCGCTGCTTCGCCCAGATACGGGAGAGAGCCAAAGAAGCCGGTGACCACCTGATTGTTGCCAATCTGCGGCTGGTGGTCAGCGTGGCTAAGAAATTCACCGGGCGCGGTCTGTCACTGCCTGACCTTATTCAGGAAGGCAATGTCGGTCTCATACGAACCGTGAAAAAGTTCGACCATCGTAAAAATTTCAAGTTCAGCACCTACGCCACCTGGTGGATACGGCAGGCAATCAGTCGCGCCCTGGCAGACCAGTCTCGAACCATACGCCTTCCGGTACACGTGGTGGATACAATAAGGAAGCTGGCTCAGGCGAGACAGCGCCTGTCCCAGCGCTATGGACGGAAGCCGACCAACAACGAGCTGGCGGAAGAAATCAACATCTCTCCGGCTAAGATGAACCGTTTGTTAGAGGCTATCTCCGTGGAGCCTATCTCTCTTGAGACGCCCATCGGGGAGGAAGACGACCAGCTGAGCGACTGCATAGAAGACCGGTCCATTCCGGGACCGGAGGAAGAGGTCACCGGGGTGATGCTGTGCGAGCAACTCAGAGATTCCATGAATTCACTACCTATCCGGGAACGACGTGTTATCGAGTTGAGGTTCGGGCTGGATGATGGCTATAGCCGCACCCTTGAAGAGGTGAGCAATGAGCTAGGGGTCACCAGAGAGCGCGTACGCCAGATTGAGGGCAAGGCGCTTGCCGCCCTGCGTCACCCCAGCCATGCGCTTAGATTGCGTGACTTTTTGTCGTAGAGAAACTTATTTTTGTCATTGTTATGAAAATAATCTCCTCGCAATGACAAGTACATTTTTGCCCACAAGGAATCCACGGATTGCGGCTGCCTAATAACTCTTGACGTATTTGAGGCTGTCATTTATCTGTCCTGGGTGCTGGCATCCACATCATTTAATGGGCAGCACCCTTGTTACAACTTTAGGTAGAAGCCAAAATATTAAATTAACGCTTAAGGCACGAGAAGACTGATGAGCGAATTATCGGCACCAAAGCTACCAAAGCGGATTGCCGGGCTGTATGAGCTCTTACTTATTACTCGCTCTACAGAACTTTAATCAACCGCTAAGAGTTTTTTAAGGCTACGTT
>JAUYDO010000060.1 GCA_030691835.1 Dehalococcoidia bacterium
GGAGAAGCGCCTTAGAATCTCTACCAGCGCCTGAGTGCCATCGCGGCACGGCGCGCACTTGCCGCAGGACTCCTCGCACAGGAACTCCATCATGCGGTAGACGATGTCTATCACGTCACGGCTCTGGTTGAATACCATCACCGCGCCGGCGCCGAGGACGTTTTCAAACGCTAGCGGCGTATCGAGCATGGAGTACGGCAGGAGTCTGCCGGTAGACCCGCCCACCTGCACCATCCTGGTGCTTTCCGCCTGAGCCAGCTCCTCCACCAGCTCTCTCAGCTTGCTCCCGAGCACCAGCTCGTAGATGCCGGGCCTCTTCACGTCACCGCTGATTGAGAAGACCTTGGTGCCCTTGCTCCGCTCGGTGCCGATGGCGCTGAACCACGGCGCACCGTTGAATATTATCTGTGGGATGTTCATCAGCGTTTCCACGTTGTTAATAATCGTGGGTTTGCCGAACAAGCCTTTAGTCGGCGGGAAGGGCGGGCGGTAGCGCACCTCGCCTCGCTTCCCCTCGATGGAGTCCATCAACGCCGATTCTTCGCCGCAGACGTAGGCGCCGGCGCCCATGCGTATTTCGCTGTCAAAGGGTTCACCCTGAAGGTTCACCCTGAAGGGCGACAGTAGTCCCTTTTCTTTAGCCTGATTGATGGCATTTTGAACGGTATCGAGAAGGTAGCGGTATTCGGCGCGCAGGTATATAAAACCCTTCCTTGCCCCGATTGCCTGACCGGTGATGGCGATGCCTTCAACCAAGGTAAACGGGTCGTGGGAGAGGATGTACCTGTCCTTGAAGGTGCCCATCTCGCCTTCATCGGCGTTGCAGATGACGTACTTCTCATCCCCGGGGCTCTTGGCGGCAAGCTCCAACTTCAGTCCGCACGGGAACCCGGCTCCGCCGCGACCCCGCAGTCCGGAGGCTTTCACCTCGTCTATTATCTTCTGCGGCGTCATGTCCCGGCGGGCTTTCTGCAGAGCCTTGAAGCCGTCCCGCTCAAGATAGGTGTTTATATCTTTCGGGTTGATGACCTCGCAATTTTTCAGTACAATCCGTTTTTCCGGCATTCGAACTCCGTTATTTTCTCTTTGTCATAGTCGGGCTTGACCCGACTATCCAGGCCACCCTTACCCTTCCCCTGGATTCCAGCCTTCGCTGGAATGACATTAGCAACATTTAACTCAACCTGTTACTTACAGGAACTCAGGATTTGCTTTATCTTTCCCGGCGTTAAATCGCCGTGAAGCTCGTCATTTACCAGCATCGCCGGCGGCTTATCGCAGGCGCCGATGCAGTTGACCAGTTGCAGGGTGAACCTGCCGTCCGCCGTGGTCTCTCCCGGCTTTATGCCCAGCTCCCGCTCCATGAACTCAATCATTGACTCGGCTTCTTTCAGGTAGCAGGGGACACTCTTGCACACCCTGATGACATATTTGCCCTGCGGCTTCGTGGCGAGGAAGGAGTAGAAGGTGGCGACCCCGTAGACCTCGCTCAAAGATATATCCAGCGATTCCGCCAGCTGCGCCATGTAGTCTTCCGGCAGATAGCCGTACTTCCGCTGGGCTTCCTGGAGCGCCACCAGCAGTTCGTCCCGCCCTTTCTCCATGGTTAAAATATCTCCGCTCATGTGTCTTGCTCCGGCGCCCCGGCGCCAACCACGATGGGTTTGCCCCTCTTATCTTCCTTGAACGGCTCCTTCTTCTTGCTCAGCGCGCCGGTGGGACAGAAAGATGTACAGACCTCGCAGTCGCGGCAGGCTTCCTTGTCTAGCGCCCTGTCGCAGTCCACGACAATCTTTGAGTCGAAACCGCGGTAGCCGACGTCGAATATATTTTTTTTGGCTATCTCGCGGCACGCCCTGACGCAGCGGCGGCACAGGATGCACTTGGACAGGTCGCGGACGATGTAGGGACTGACATCCTCGACCGGGTAAAAACGCTTCTTGCCCATGAGGCGCGGGATGCCCACCTCCAGCTCCGCGGCGAGCCCGCGTAGCTCGCAGATATTGGCTTTATCGCACATGAAGCAGTTGCCGCAGTGGCTCGTCAGCAGAAGCTCCACTATCATCTTCCGGGCTTCAAGCACTTTGGGGGAGTGCGTCTGAATTACGATGCCCTCGGTGATGGGCGTGTGGCAGGAGCCGACCAGCGTCCGGGAGCCTTCCACCTCTACCACGCAGACGCGGCAGGAGCCGATGGGCGGCAGCTCGGGGTGGTAGCACAGGGTGGGGATGTCTATGCCGTTCTCACCGGCAAGCTCAAGGATGGTCTGACCCTCGCGGCCGGTCACCTTTTTGCCGTTTATGGTCACGTTTATTTCTTTCATGGCTTATCTACTTCTGAAAACTTTTGTGCGGTATCTGGCAGGAACTATCAGCACTCACTTTCAAAACAGCTTCTGCGTGTATCCTATAGTTCCAAGTCTACTGTAATAGTTATTTACGCAATTGTCAAATGCCTGTACCTTGCGTAAAATTAATGGACGGAAATGCTTAGCTGGCTACCGCCGCGCCGCGCTGATTAAGTCACTTATCTTGTTTACGCCCTCTCTCTGCATGAACCCCTTTATGCCCTCGAGGATTTCGAGCGGGGCGCTGGGGCTGGTGAGGTTGGCGGTGCCCACCTGCACCGCGCTGGCGCCAGCCATGATGAACTCCAGGGCGTCGGTGGCGTTGGATATGCCGCCGCACCCTATAACCGGCACGTCCACAGCGCCAGCCACCTCGTACACCATGCGCAGGGCTACCGGCTTTATGGCGGGACCGGACAATCCGCCGGTGATGTTGCCCAGCACCGGGCGACGGGCGTGCATGTCAATAGCCATGCCCTTGAGCGTGTTAATCAGCACCAGCGCGTCAGCGCCGGCTTCAGCCACGGCTACGGCTATACTGACTATGTCGGTGACATTGGGAGTCAGCTTGACCCAGAGCGGCAGGGATGTGGACTTCTTGACCGCTCGAGTCACTTTGGCGGCTGACTCAGGGTCGGCGCCGAACTCCGCACAGCCTTCCCGGACGTTGGGACAGCTTATATTGACCTCTATACCGCTTACACCGGGTACGCCGTTAAGCTGGCGTGCTAGCTCCGCGTAGTCCTCCAGCTTCTCTCCTGCGATGTTTACGATGACCGGCACGCGCCAGGTAGCCCACATCGGTGCCTTCTCTTTAATCAGCGCCCTGACGCCGATGTTCTGCAGTCCGATGGCGTTGAGCACGCCGCACGGCGTCTCGGCGAGCCGGGGCTGGGGGTTGCCTTCTCTCGGCTCAAGGGTAGTCCCCTTGCAGACGATGGCTCCCAGCTTCTGGATGTCAAAGGCGTGCTCGTACTCCGTGCCGTAGCCGAAGGTTCCGGAAGCGGTTATCACCGGGTTGGCGAGCAGTAGACCTCTTGGGTGCTTGGGCGCTAGTTGTACTGAAAGCTCCATGCTATCCCTTCGAAAATAACCTCACCTGTCATTGCGAGCCCGCCAGAGGTCCGCCTGAGGCGGATGCAAATACTCGTGATGGATTCCTTAATCTATCTCAATTACCGTGCCGGCATTATTGAAGATGAAATTGTCGCCGAACTCATGCGCCATGGTCGCTATAGGGGACATACCGGTGCAGTGGGACACGCTGACCTTCTCCACGCCCAATTCCCGGAAGGCGGCGATGGTCTGCCAGACCCGCTCTTCCGAAGCGTCCATCAGGTGACAGCCGCCGACGACCATGTGTATCTTCTCCACGCCGGTGAGCTTCCGGGCGTGGTACAGGGTATTGACCGCACCGCGGTGAGCGCACCCCAGTATTACCACCAGACCGGCATCGGTCTTCACGATGAGCGCCTGGTCGTCCAGGAGCTTGTCGGGCTGCCAGCCTGAGTCCGTCTTCACGTACAGGTAAGACTCCACCTGTTCAAAATCGGTCACTGCGGGCACCTCGCCGGTGGTCATGATGCTTCCGGTGATGTGCACCGGCTGGCTGGTCAGGTTGAACCTGGCGCCGAGGTACTCCAGCTCCAGCCTCTGGAATGGAATGCCGATGAAGCGCTCCGGTTTGTCCTTGCGGCGGGAGTACTTCGGTGCCCAGACGTCCGGGTGGGCGATTATCTCTATCTCTTCCTTGTTCCGCTTTTTGAGCAGGTCACGCAAGCCGCCGGTGTGGTCGGAGTGCCCGTGGCTCAACACGATTTTGTCTATCTTGACGGGGTCGATTTCCAGGTTCACAGTGTTGAAGGCGGCAGATATGCTCGCCCCGGCGTCAAGCAATACAGTGGCATCATCCGCCTCGACCAGTATGCTCAGTCCCCACTCGCCAAGGAGGTCGCCGTGAGCCACGGCGTTTTCACTCAGGGTAGTGATACGCAGTGCCATCTTTTTCCCTTGTCGCTAGTGTATTGTCTTACAAATGCCTTTACAGTCGCTGTCATTCCGGACTTGATCCGGAATCCATGTTGCCCTCTGGATTCCAGCCTGCGCTGGAATGACAGCAACACCCTTT
>JAUYDO010000101.1 GCA_030691835.1 Dehalococcoidia bacterium
CCGACAATATCGGCGCCGGTCTTCAGTTGCTCTTCAACGAACTTGTCAAGGGGTACGTCCTTGCCCAGGTCGTATACATTCCAACCGGCTACCTCGAACATTATCTTGACCAGGTTTTTGCCGATGTCGTGGACATCACCCTCGACCACGCCCAGGACAATGGAGCCTTTTACCTCGGACTTTCTGCCGGAGGCTTTGATGGCGGGCTTCAGGACGTCAAGTCCGGCGTAGACGGCATCGGCGCACATGAGCAGTTCGGGCACGAAGTATTCCTTCTTCCGGTAAAGCTGACCCACCTCGACCATACCTTCTGCCAGACCGTCCATGGCGGCGACGAAGGGGTCCACCCCCTCGGTAAGGGCGGTTTTAGACCACTCCAGGGCTTTTTCCTCGTCATACTGCACCACAGCGATGTGGAGCTGGTTCAGTATTTCCTGGGTTCTTTCCGGTGACGCCATTGTCTCCCCCTTTTCACACTATTGCTATGATTACTTTAAATATAGTCTATTCGGGGAACGCGAAAGCTGAGATTCAAGCCTTTATAATTCTAACTGTGATAATCACAATGGTCAAGACGAGCGGCAGTCTCTACCTGTACCAGCCAAAGTCGTCAACGGCTTTTCTCATCATATAAACGTTATAGGGTGGTGTGGCTGGGGAGGTCTCGCAGTCTGCGGAGAGCACGAAGCCCCGGGGCGCGTGTTTACCTTTTTCTATAGCTCTGCGGCAGAGTTCGTAGACCTGTTTCGGAGTGCCGGTCATGAGAATAGTGGAATCAACGTTGCCCGCGATAACGCATTTATCTCCGAAGTACTTTATTGCGATATCTAAGTCCACCTCGTGGTCAAAGCTGACTAGCCCAACATCGCCCATGGGCAGTTGCGCCCAGAAGGGCAGGTTCATCTCTTCTTCGCCGCAGATGTGGCAGTTGAGGAACCGCTTTACGCCCATCGCCAGCACCTTCTCGTGCATCTCTTTAAGGTGGGGGAGAGCGAAGGTCTCGAAGTGCCTGGGGGAAATCATCTGGTTGGACTCTGTAGCCGAGCCTTCTCTTGCCACCACACGGTCGGCGCCGAAGGTATCTACCCAGTGCTGAGCCACCTGCACCCCGTGGTCGGTCACCAATTTGACAAGGTGATGCACCAGCTCAGGCTTTTTTATCATCCAGCGGCACAGGTTCTCCACGCCGCATAGGTTGCCCGCCCTCATAATGGGGGCACCCAGCCCTATCTGTACCGGCAAGCCTCTCTGCGCCACTACTTTTGATAGCTCCATCATCTTCGGGAGCAAGCCGGATGTGATTACATCCGGCAGTTTCAGCTTCCAGACGTCCTCCTCGGACTGTACCGGAAAGTGCTTGACCTGCGGCGCTTGCTCAAACTCAGTGCGGGGGAGCCTGGCTTCGCCGCCGAACTCCCAGGCTCCGTAAGACGCATAGCTAAGGGATGGTGAGACCTGGAAACCGTACTGCTCCGCCGTCCAGACCTGGGCATTCACGCTCTTTTCGGCATCGTTGTACATGTCAGCCAGGGTGTAGCCTACGTTCCGGGCACAGAAACCATACCCGGAGAACATTAGAAGCGGGATGCGGTCTATGGGCTTGCCCGCAAATAGGGCATCAAACCGCTCCGCCGAGGTCATTTCATCCGGTCTGAGTCCGTCTGCTTTTCTCATGCGCTTGCTAATATTGTTTGGGAAGCCGTTCTCGGATTGTAATAATATTCGTTTTTGGCTATTTTGTCAAGCTGGTGTGAGACTTTTCCCTGACGGGTCTGCATGTGTAAAACAGGCGTAAAACCATCGTATAAGAATTTGACTTGGTGACTATTATCTAATAGAATTAAACTGATTGTCATAATAGGAGGATTGAAAATCTATGGAAAGTGTCGCAATAGTCAGCGCGGTAAGAACACCCATTGGAGCCTATCTGGGTGCTCTGAGGGATGTGCCTGCCTACGACCTGCTGGCTGCGGTTCTGAATGAAGCGGTCAAGAGAGCCAAGGTTGACCCGGTTGAGGTTGATGATGTAATTGCTGGGCAGTGCTACCAGAGCGGTGAGTACGTTAACATCGCCCGCATGGGCGCACTGACTGCTGGCTGGCCCGTTACTGTGCCGGGTATTACCCTTGACCGCCGCTGCACGTCTGGATTGGATGCAATTGCAATCGGGGCTATGCAGATTCAGACCGGGGCTTCGGATATTGTGGTTGCCTCTGCTGTGGAAAGCATGAGCACAGTTGAGTTCTATATACCAGGACCAATAAGGTGGGGTATCGGGAGAGGAGCCGGTATCCAGTATCCCGATGCACCAAGAGGACACGGTAGCCTTAAGCTATATGGTATGGTTATCTATGACCGCATACAGCGCTCTCGCCCGATGCACCAGCCTATCAGCAGGTTCGGTGAGCTGGTATCTAATATGGCATGGGCAGAGAATGTGGCGAAGGAGCTTAACATCACTCGTGATGAGTGCGACCGCTGGGCACTGCGCAGTCATCAGAGAGCCATCGCCGCCATAGATTCCGGAAAATTTAAGGAGTATATCGTTCCGATTAAAATCCAGACGGAAAAGGGTGAGAAAATAGTTGATACTGATGAAGGTCCTCGCCGCGATACCTCACTGGAGGCGCTTGCCAAGCTAAGGCCGGTTCTTGGTGGCGTTTGCACGGCGGGTAACTCTTCTCAGGAGAATGATGCCGCCGCCGCCTTTGTTCTGATGAGCGAGTCAATGGCAAAGAAGAGGGGTCTGGAGCCGCTGGCTTACCTGAAGTCCTGGGCTAAGGCTGCCGATGACCCGTGGAACCCGCCGAAGGCGGGCACCAGGGCATTCAAGAAAGCTCTGGAGAAGGCAGGACTTACCATAGAGCAGGTAGACCTCTTTGAAATCCAGGAAGCCTTCGCCGCCCAGTGTCTCTATAACATTAAGACGCTCGGTGTTCCTGAGGCGCTTTATGACAGGATTAACGTCAATGGCTCTGGTATTTCTCTTGGGCATCCTCTTGGCGCTACCCTCTCTCTGAGAACCTGCGGTCTCGTCCATGAGATGAAGAAGCGCAATGCCAGATATGGTCTGGTGGGTACGCCTGGCGCCGGAGCCATCGCCGTGGCTGGTGTCTTTGAGAGACGCTAAAAACCAGAGCGGCCGTAGCGTTGTGAGTGGTACCCGATTCTGGTATCATCATGATGTATGATGAGCCAAGATGTTGCAGAACTGGTGAAAAACATGCTCGCCGGGGACAAGTCTTCCCTGGCTCATCTGATTAGTTTAATAGAAAGGGGGAGTCCAAAAGTTCCAGAGATAATGGAACTGGTCTCTCCCTTTTTGCATCATGCCTACCGCATAGGCATAACCGGTCTCGCCGGTTCCGGTAAGAGCACCGTGATTGATAAACTCACGTCGATTATGAGAAGCAAGGGGATTACCGTGGGCATAGTGGCGGTCGACCCCAGCAGTGCTATCACCGGCGGCGCTGTGCTGGGCGACCGGATACGCATGCAACAGCACTACCTGGACGAAGGCGTGTTCATTCGCAGTATGGCTACACGGGGAAGCTGTGGCGGACTGTCCAGAGCCGTGGCTGACACGGTAAAGCTGTTGGACGCCTCGGGTAAGGACATAATCCTCATAGAGACCACCGGCGTGGGACAGACCGAAACGGATATAACCGGCGTCGCCGATACCGTGGTGGTCCTGCTGGTACCCGGGTTCGGTGACAGCATTCAGCTTATGAAGGCGGGACTGATAGAGATAGCCGACATCATCGTGGTCAACAAATCAGACCTTGATGGAGCTGAAATACTGGTTAGCGAAATCAAGGATGAGCTGAGCTACAGTCCCAGAAAAGCCGACCAGGCGCTTATCGTTACGCAGGCTAACAGCGACATTGC
>JAUYDO010000125.1 GCA_030691835.1 Dehalococcoidia bacterium
TACATATGGATTATCTGCCTGGTCTTTCACGCCAACTCTCTTAAAGAAGTCTTTCCAAGATGGAACATCACCTTGCGGCACACCAGAAAGATATGCGGTGCTTAAGAACTCTATTTGCGGGCAATACTTGGCGTGCTTTTCCCAGTCCTCAGAGGGGAAATAATCGGTTCCAAGAAAAACTTGGTTAGAAGGCTTAGTGTTTCCGCTTTTCGTAGAGACCCAAATTGGGTCGGAAATAGCAGGTCCTTTTTGAATCAGACGGGTATACGCAACTAAGTCATCTTTCTGAGGGGGCGCTGAGTTGATGCTAATTTGGGGTAGGAAAACCTGACGGCAAATTTTGTCATAGTCAATTGGTTGAACATGAGTGCGCTCTTTAAAGAATTTCTCTAATTCAGGAGAATGTAGCTTAGGATGAATGAGTTGATAGGAGGCTAGAAGGTTATCAACCTCTGGAAACTGCCTACGCAATTGCAGGACTTTGGCCGGTACTGGCCCCAAATAAACTTCTTTGGCGGATACGACAGCATTCCTATCGGTGATGACATAAATTGGAGACTCTCTAGATTGATATCTTCCGCTGTGATTGCGCCAAGTTTCATCTTTAAAGTATTGGTCGGTATCAGCCATAGCGGAGTAGAGTTTCACAAACCACTGTTCGTGGTCTTTTTGCTTGACTTTTTCTTCAAGCAGACTCTTGTTGCGGGCTACAAGTGCTAAACTGACGGTATTCACCATGTTTTGGATGCTTGGAGGTACGGCTTTTACGTCGAGAGATGGGTCAGCCAACCGCAAGTCAGTACGACCTTTGAAGAGTAATGGCAAATCTTGGTCTGTAAGCAGTCCTTTCAACTGCTCATCAACTTGAACCACACGTTCAGGCTTGACATGGTCGCCGGAAATAGTCGGGTAAATTTCTGAAGACTGCAGATAAGAGGTTAGAGGTTCTTGCAGGTGGGGTCTAAAAAGCTTGTCGAACGCAGCTTGTCCCCAGTATTCCGTAAAATTAAAGACTGCAAGATAATCCGTTTTCCATTTGGGATGTTTTTTGAATTCGTTAATGGCTTCTTTGGCAGTTTCTGCCGCCTCGCTTATAAGCCAGCGGTTCCATGAAAGCTCATATTGAATTGCCTCGCGTCCGGGTTGAACTAAGAAATCTGACTGGATAAGGAATTTGGCTCCGCTCCTCTCTTCCACCAATGGTAAGAAAGATGACACAGAACCTAACGCACTCGCGTCCTCTATCTGCTTTAGGTTGTCGGAATCGTCAACACCAAAGGCTAGGACTATCTCGCGTTGCTTCACCTTCTGGCGCTTATAAAATTCCAGCGTAGGGTCATTAGCAACCTCAGCCGGTACAGCGCTATTGCGTCTAAAAACTACAAAACGTTGCACTACCCCATCTTTCCTCACAGAAATAATTCTGCCTTGCTCTCCTAAGTTTTCTATAACTGTAGTCCGACCTGTTACCTCATCAATAACTAGGAGCTTTTTGAGCCATTTCAGGAACAAAAAGATATGAACATGCAACTTATTGAGTTCTTCAAGCGTCTGGTTGTAAAGTTGAGAGGTCTTGAAAGGAAGTGTAAAGGTAGTGGTCCAGGGTCTATAAGTTCAGAGGGCTGGTCAATCCATATGGGCATTATCTGCCACGGCTCAGTAGTTGGATCTTTATAGGCACCTTTGTCAAATTTGAAGTAGAAGCCGCCAGAATGGACTTCAGGGCAGTCGCTGACTTTGAATACCGATTTGAACCCAATGCCAAGGTAACCAAGCGTTCCCTCTTCTGGTTTCTTAGTGGAACGAACACCACAGATAGCATCAGCATCGCTATCCTTGAATGGCGAACCATTATGGGTAACCATGACCTGATTCGGTGAGATCCGAAATTCAATCTGTCCAGCGCCTATGCCCGACTTCTTCCCTGCATCTTCTGCGTTCTGTAGAAGTTCAAGGATGAAGTGTGCACTTCTTGAGAAGATGCTTTCGCTTACCGTACTCAACATGTTAATCGAATCTCCCCACAGCCTTGTTCCGCGAGAGGCTTCAATTTCTTGTCGGATTTTCTCAATACAGACTTTTGGAGATGCCATTATTTACCCCCTTTACAGAAGCGCCAGTATTGTCCAAAGCACTCTTTTGTTGCGCACCGCTACTGATAAGCATCGATTTACTGCGTTGATGGCGGCTTGCTCCCGCATCATTTCATATCTTATCCCAGAGCCGCATTCATCTCCTTTTTTAGCTGGTCCTTCGGTCTGAAGCCGACTATGTTGGAAACGGGTTTGCCGTTCTTGAATAAAATCATGGTCGGAATGGACATAACGTGGAACCTGGCGGCAGTCGCCTGGTTCTGGTCAACATCCATCTTGGCGATGGTCAGCTTTCCCTTATATTCATCAACCAGGGCTTCCAGTATCGGAGCAATCATCTGGCATGGCTTGCACCAGGTAGCCCAAAAATCAACCAGCACCGGTGTGCTGGACTTCAATACGACCTGGTCAAAATCACTGTCGTTCACTACGTTTGGTTTACTCATGTCGTTCCTCCTCGATAGTATCTGATATTTTGCCCTCTACGGTCTGTTTCGCCAGGCCGATAGCGTTTTTGATAGCGCCGGCGCGGCTGCGCCCGTGAGCAATGATAATATTTCCGTTCACCCCGAGCAAGCACGCGCCGCCGTACTCGCGGTAGTCCATCCTTCTTGCCCAGGAGTCTATGCCGACCAGGTGAAGGAGTGCGCGACCGCGCACATTCTTGGTCCCGGCATTGCCCAGCTCCCTTATGTTCTGTATCACGTCGCCCATGCCTTCCAGAGTCTTGAGCACGATATTGCCGGTGAAACCGTCGGTCACCACCACGTCAGCCTTTCTCTTCGATAAATCGTGTCCCTCGACATTCCCTATGAAGTTCAGCCCTGAGTCCTTGAGCAGGACGAAGCTGTCCTGCGCCAGCCGGTTTCCCTTGGTGTCCTCTTCACCGATATTAAGCAAAGCGACTCGCGGCGACTTGACGCCGAGAACGCGACGGGCAAAGGCGATTCCCATTTCGGCGAACTGCACCAGGTAATGCGGTTTGCAGTCAGCGTTGGCGCCGACATCAATCAGCACCACGGGGGTAGAGCCGGTGATGTCCAGCACCGCGCAGATGGCGGGACGCTCTATGCCATCTTTCTTGCCCAGTATCATCATTGAAGCACCGAACATGGCTCCGGTGTGACCCGCCGACATAAAAGCCTGGGCGACACCCTGCTTCACCAGGTTGACGCCGACCACTATAGACGAGTTCGGCTTGCTCACGACCGCCCTCATCGGGTGCTCGTTGAACTCAATCACCTCGTTAGCTTCGACGATAGTGAGCCAGTCCTGCTTGAGGTAACGCGCCGCCAGCACATGCAGTATCGCCTTCTTGCCCACCAGGATGATATTTACACCGTATTCCTCGCCGCCCCTGATAGCGCCCTTTACCACCTCCTGCGGCGCGTAATCGCCACCAGCCGCGTCAACGGCGATTGTAGTCTTAGTTTCTGCCATCAGAACGCCTCCTCACTTCCTGCCCGCTGCTCCGGACGGCTTACCCGGTTGACTCCTGTAGAACTCTGTTTTGACCTTAGCCATCAAGTCTGCGTCGGAGATGAGGTCGACGACGGTCATGGCTAACGCACCGGCGGCATCGAACAAGCCTTTCTGGGCTGATTCTGAAGCCGCCGCCGCCGCAAACTGCGGAGAATGGACAACGATATCCCCCGGCGGCGCTATGGCTACCGAGGGATGTATACCGGGAACGAGCTGGCTTACGTTACCGAAGTCGGTACTGCCGAAGCTCTTGTCCGGGTCATACATCTGCATCCTGCGACCCAGCGCCTGCATGTTGCGCGTGAACGCCTTTGCGAGCGTCAGATTATTGAGCAAAGTGCCATACCGTACTTCATCCCACTTGTACTCAAGACGGGCACCGGTGGCAGTAGCGGCACCGGCAAAGCAGTCCAGCACCCTCTTCTTCAATACATCGAGATAGGCATCGTCTGCGGCGCGTACCAGGAAGACGCCGGCGGTGTGGTCAGGTACCACGTTCGCCGCCTGCCCGCCATTGGTGATTATGCCGTGGATACGCGCCCTGGGATGAATATGCTGTCTCAGCGAATTGATGCCGTTGAAGGACTGTATCATGGCTTCAAGGGCGTTTATGCCCGCCTGGGGTCGGGATGCGGCGTGAGCCGCTTTGCCGAAAAACTCGACCGTGATTCCGTGACAGGCAAGCGCTTCAGTGGTGGCGGCATCGTGCGTGCCCGGGTGGACGAGCATGGCGGCATCCAGGTTATCGAAAGCGCCGCGTTCAGCCATGGTCACCTTGCCGCCGTAAAGCTCCTCAGCCGGAGTTCCCAGCACCACCACACTGCCGCCAAATTTGTCTACCGCCTGTTTGGCGGCTACGGCGGCGCCGACCGCTGATACGCCTATCAGGTTGTGCCCGCAGGCATGACCCATCTCCGGTAGAGCGTCATACTCAGCCAGAAGCGCAATGGTAGGACTGCCTTTTCCATAAGTCGCGCGGAAGGCAGTGGGCAGGTCGCAGATGCCAGATTCTACAGAAAAGCCGTTGTCCTCCAGATATTGAGTCAGCCACTCAGCCGCTTTGACTTCCTTGAAACCCAGCTCCGGATTATCATGGATTTTGCGGCTGAGCTTCCAGAGCTGGTCGCGGCGGGCATCTATTTCAGCAACTACAGAGTTTTTTATCTTATCGCTATTCAAAGTCGTCTCTTTCAAACCAAACTAAGGGTAATTATATATTAAACACCGAGGGAATTTCCAAGTATACCGGTATGCCCTGCTTTAGACCAGACATAGAAATCCTAACCCGGACAACCCTGAACAATTCTTAGCTATCAGCTATCAGAGAGAGCTAACGTTTGTATTAGATTCTCGCTTCTTTGCGGTACTCTAGATAGGAGTATACCATGGTGAATACCGCCACCAGCACCGCCGGACCGATTACGAAGAAGATGGCGTAGCGCTGGAACAGGATGCCGAGAAGCGAAATCACCGCCCCAGCCTTGAACAGTCTTCCGCCGAGCTGGTGAGTAGCGTCCCAGACCCTGTCACTGCTCATCGTCCACGGGGTCCTGATACCGATGAACCAGTTCCGCCGCGCTTTCTGCATCACCTCTCCGATGATGTAGAAGAGCACACTGAAGCCAGGCACGAGCAACTGCACCATATTGAACCTGAAACCCAGGTTCCAGAAGATGGTGAGCAGGTAAAGATAGAACATGAACAGCAGGAGCACTATCACAAACAGGTCGTAGTACCTCTTGAACTGCCCGATATTGGCTTTCAGAGGGTCAATTCTGGGCGCAATCATCAGGAGCAGGGTAAGCCCCAGGGAGATAACCGGAAGCAGGAACAAGCCCCAGAACCGGGACATATAGTCGTCCGCCTGCCCCCGGGCGTTCCAGTGGGATGCTATCATCTCCGGCATCTGCGGATAAAAATAGACGCCGGTGAGGAAGAACAGCACCAGAACCAGCGCGATTATTGCTTCACTTCTACCGAGCTTCATCAATGCGGGGCTCCGTGTTTCCTTATCACATGATTATAACACGCTGGGCTGGGTGCTGGACAATTCAAGGGGAAAGGCTTAAGCACCACCCACAATGTTATTGAAAATACAATCAAATTGCGCCATAATGTAAGTCTGATAGTACACATCTAGTTTGAAGGGGGAGTTATGAAAGTCGTTTTCCTGCAGGATGTGCCCAACGTAGCCAAAGCCGGTGACGTCAAGGAGGTAGCTACCGGCTACGGGCGGAACTATCTTCTGCCCAAGAAGCTGGCGGTATTGAGCAAA
>JAUYDO010000196.1 GCA_030691835.1 Dehalococcoidia bacterium
GATGACGGTTCCTCGATTCAGTAAGACGATTTGCTAATAGCTACCGGCGCTTCACCGGTGGTGCCGTCTATTGAAGGAGCGCATTTACCCGGTATCTCGCCTTTTTGGTATGCTGACGATGCCAGGAAGGTTTATGATTTAGCTAATTCAGCAAAACAGGTAGCCGTTGTTGGAGCCGGCTTCGTCGGGCTTCAGGTCCTTGACTGCCTGCTCAGACAGGGTAAGAGCATTTGGCTAATAGAGACACTTGACCATTTGCTGCCAAACGTTCTTGACCCTGGCGGTGCTGAGATAGTGCTGGAAAGGTTGCTTCAGAAGGGTGTTCACGTCCACCTTAAAGATAAAGTCTATTCTATCCGGGAAGCAGGAAAGAAGAAGCTGCTCAGTATTACATCGGGCGGCACGCTGAAGGTAGACCTGGTGATATTTGCTACCGGCACCAGACCAAATGTAGATTTCTTAAAAAGGAGTGGGATTAAAGTATCGAGAGGAGTCATTGTTGATGATTATTGCCGCACTTCCGCTGAGGGTATCTACGCGGCTGGAGATGTGACCGAGTCTATAGACCCGGTTACAGAAAAAGTGGGAGCAAATCCTACCTGGCCGAATGCAGTTGAGCAGGGATGGACCGCCGGACTGAACATGGCTGGCAGGGAAGTAACACGGCGACGGAGAATCAGGTCGAATGTTTTTACAATCTCGGACCTGTGCTGCGCCTCCGTTGGTCTGGTGTCCGGTACAAACAAAGGATACAGTGAATTTGTTCAAAAAACAGGCAGTACCTATAGAAAACTAATCTTCAAGGATAACTCGCTGGTAGGTGCGATACTTGTCGGCGATATTGAAGATGCCGGCGTCTTAAATCATTTTATTGAACTTCAAAAGATATTCCCCGAATCTAAAATTGAGATGGTAAAACCAGACGAGATCGCATCCGTTGCCGGGGCATTATGCAGTTGGGCTGGAAACCATACTCAGTAAGAAATATAAACAGGATAAAGAAGATCTTTCTTCTGAAAGATAATTGCCCAGTCTCAAGGGGGAGTGAGAAAAAATGATAACAGGCATACATCATACGGGGTTGATAGTCAACGATTTAAATAAATTATTGCCTTTCTACTGTGATGTACTGGGGATGGAAGTCGCGGTTGACCTTGGGCTTCAAGACGGCCCGGAAGTCTCACTCGTTATGGGCGTACCTGGCTCAAAAATAAAAATAGTTATGCTGCAGATGGCAGGCCAGATATTTGAACTAATCCAATTATTGAATCCCGCGGGAAAGCCAATGCCCGATGATGCGAAATTTGCCCAGGTCGGACACTCCCACGTTGCCTTCAGAGTAAAGGATATTGATGAAGTTTACGCCAGCCTTAAGCAGAAAGGTGTCCAATTTGTATGCCCGCCCCAGGTGATACCCGAGTTAAAGTTCTTCTATCTTCGAGACCCGGAAGGAAACTGGATAGAAATGATTCAACCTCTTATTTAGCAAGCTGCCTGGTATGAAAGTGCTCTTAACACTTCTTCGAAATTTGGGCAATTGTGACTAGGAGACGATGCTTGCCGTTCCGGTAAACAAAACAACTGCTAAGATTTGTTTCTCAAAGGAGGACGACCATGGCAGAGCAGTATAAATATCTCTTCACGCCGCTGGACATCGGGCACATTACAGTGAAAAACCGCCTGGTTTTCCTTCCGCATATCACCGGTTTCGTCACATCAGAGAATTTGCCTGATGAAAGGCAATACTGGTATTTCACCGAGCGGGCGAAGGGAGGCGTTGGCTTAATAATAGGTGAGGGAAGCCAGGTGGTACATAAAACGGGGAGCATTTTTAATTGGGTAAATGGTTTTGATGAGCGTGTCACTCCTATTTGGCGGAGGATGACCGATTCCGTGCACCGGCACGGGGCAAAAATATTCTGCCAGCTGGCGCACAGCGGTGGGGAATTACCCGGAACCCCCAATCTGGAACCCGCCTGGGCACCATCGGCTATTCCGGATCCTTTTGGCATGATGGAAATTCCCAAACCAATGGAAAGGAGTGATATCCAGGAGCTTATTTCTAGCTACGCCAAAGTGGCATTGCGCGCAAAAGAAGCCGGGTATGATGGCGTGGAGCTCAAGGCATCCCACGACGGCATCCTGAGGCAATTCTGGTCTCCTTCGACAAATTTTAGACAGGATGAATACGGTGGCAGTCTGGATAACAGGATGCGCCTGAGCATTGAGGTCCTTGATGCTATTCGCAGCGCGGTGGGGCGCGATTTCGTTCTAGGTATACGCATGTGCCTTGACGAATTAAAGCCCGGGGGCTATGGTCTGGATGAAGGAGTGGAAATCGGCAAGAAACTGGCTGCTACAATGCTGATTGATTATCTCAATACTGATGTCGCTACGCTAGGCCTGGGCTTGCATATCACAAATCCTTCTATGGGCGTTCCCCCCGGTTCTTTTGTATATGCTGCGGCTACCCTAAGACAGGAGGTGAATATTCCCGTTATCACATCTGGCAGGATAAATGACCCCGTGCAGGCAGAAAAGATTCTGGCGGACGGGCAAGCGGATCTTGTAGGCATGATGCGTCAACTATTATGCGACCCGGAGACACCCAATAAAGCCAGGGAGGGAAAGACAGAGGATATCCGCCACTGTACAGCTTGTAACCAGAAATGTCTGGGTGGCGTTATCAGCATATTTACACGTTACGTGGGTTGCATACATAATCCGGCGGCCGGCCGTGAGAAAGACCTGGGCATAGGGACCCTTAAAAAAGCGGAAAAGGTGAAAAAAGTAATGATAGTTGGCGGGGGTCCGGCTGGAATGAAAGCAGCTGAAATTGCAGCCAGAAGGGGTCACTACGTGACTCTTTACGAAAAGGACAGCACTCTGGGCGGACAAATAAGATTTGCTGAAAAAGCTCCAACCAGAGCCGACATGGGAGAGGTCATACACTGGCTCGAAACGCAGCTAAACAAGCTGGGAGTGAAGATACTGACAAATACCGCGGTGACACCGGATTTCATTAGTGCGCAGAAGCCGGACGTTGTCATTCTGGCAACCGGCTCAAGACCTGTTAAACCTGCCGAAATCCCGGGAGCAGACCAGGACAATGTTATCACAGCTTATGACGTTGCGACTGGCATTGGTAAAGCAGGACAAAAGGTTCTGGTGTACTCCAACTGGGGAGCACAGGCGGCTCTAAGCGTTGCCGAAATCCTCGCTGACCAGAAAAAGCAGGTCGAGTTTGTAACACCTTCATTCTATGTTGGCCAAGAAATTGAAATGGCAAGCCTGAGTCCATTGCATCAAAGGCTTGCGGCAGAGAAAAAGGTTGTCTTTACCCCGTGTACTGCGGTCGTCCAGATAAAGGATAAGACTGTAACATTGCTCAACGTCCTTTCTTTCCAACAGGAAGTG
>JAUYDO010000210.1 GCA_030691835.1 Dehalococcoidia bacterium
CCATGTCTTGTTGGGATTTGACTCCGATATCTGGGATTACAACAGACTTTGTCGCTAATCTCTGCAGTTTCATCTCAACAACTGTTCGTCTAGTTTGATATGCATAGAAAGCCGTTACTGCTACAAGTACCACTGTTGAAATTGCCTGAATCCAGTCAGTTATCGTCATCTTCTAACCTCCTGTAACAAGAGTCATGCCGATGCCCTTTATAATACACCAACCTTACCACCTGTTTCTTCTCCTTTTCATGTCACCCCTGCGTAGGCAGGGGTCTACCGGTGAGAGGGAGGGGTGGATTCCTGCTCGGAGGCAGGAATGACAAATATATGCTCTTTTCATCACCAGTTCTGTCATTGCGAGCCCCCTCGGAAGGGCGAAGCAATCCGTCCTCGCCCAGACATTTCTCAAATCTCATCATACAGGTCTCGCCATTCTGGGTTGAGCGACTCCACCAGCCGGTTCTTCCTCGCCCTGGAGCTACCTTTCAGACGTTTCTCTCTCAGGATAGCGTTCTCAGCATCATAGTATATCTCGTAGTACACAAGCTTGTTTATATCGTACTTCTCGGCAAATCCCTTGACAAACTTCTGTTTGTGCTCGTACACCCTCCTCTTGAGGTCGCTGGTCACTCCGAGGTAAAGGGCAACGTTTGTGCTGTTAGCCAGGATGTATACGTAATACTGCCTGCTTGCATTCTATTTCCTTGTCACGACCCTGGGCACGGATTGCTTCGCTACGCTCGCAATGACGGTTAAGACTTACCCTTCACCATAAGAAAGTTCTTCAATATATCCTTGCCGTGCTCGGTCATGAAGGACTCGGGGTGGAACTGGACGCCCTCCACCGGGAATTTTCGGTGCCTCAGCCCCATGATGGTGCCGTCCATAGTCCACGCCGTTACTTCCAGGGAGACCGGTAGCTGGTCGCGCCGCACCACCAGCGAGTGATAGCGGATAGCGGAGAAGGGGTTCGGTATGCCGGCAAACACGCCCTTGCCGCTGTGGTATATCTGCGAAGACTTGCCGTGCATGATTTGCGGCGCCTGCCATATGAAGCCCCCGTAGCTGTAACCGATGCACTGGTGCCCTAAACAGACGCCGAGGAGCGGCGTGCGCTCGCCGAAGTGCTTGATTACGTCGTTGGAGATGCCCGCCTCCAGCGGTGTGGATGGTCCCGGCGAGATGACGATGCGCTCCGGCGCCATCTTCTCAATCGCCTCGATGGTGGTCTTATTGTTGCGCACGACCACCACCTCCTGCCCCAGCTCGCTCAGGTACTGGAACAGGTTGTAGGTGAAGCTGTCGTAGTTGTCAATTAGCAGTAGCATGGTTCCCTCCCCCTACCAGGTCTGTGTTCTCAGCCTGGTTGATGGCTTTAAGCAGTGCCCTTGCCTTATTCATGGACTCCTCGTACTCGCGCTCCGGCACGCTGTCATAGACGACCCCGCAGCCCGCCTGCACGTAGGAGATTCCGTCTTTCATCAGCATTGTCCTGATGGCGATAGCCATGTCCATGTTGCCGGAGAAGGAGAAGTAGCCGCAGGCTCCGGCGTACGGTCCCCGCTTGTCCGGCTCAAGCTCGGCGATAATCTGCATCGCCCTGATTTTGGGCGCACCGGAGACGGTGCCCGCCGGGAAGCAGGCGCGCAGGGCGTCAAAGGCGTTCATGTCGCGGCGCAGTTTGCCCTGCACGTGCGTGACCAGGTGCATGACATGGGAGTAGCGCTCGACCTCCATGAGGTCGCTCACCTGCACTGTGCCCGGCTCGCTGACGCGCCCGATGTCGTTGCGACCCAGGTCAACCAGCATGATGTGCTCGGCGCGCTCCTTTTCGTCACTGCGTAGCTCATTCTCCAATGCCAAATCTTCAATGGGTGTGCTGCCACGGCGCCTGGTCCCCGCCAGCGGCCGCGTTGTCACCAAGCCGTCCTCCACCCTGACCAGAACCTCCGGCGAAGCGCCGATGATATGGAAGTCGCCGAGGTCGAAGTAGTACATGTATGGTGAGGGGTTGATGGTGCGTAGTGCGCGGTAGATTTCGAAGGGAGAGGCTTCCGTGGGCTGGGAAAGGCGCTGGGAGAGCACCACCTGGATAGCCTCGCCGGCGGTGATGTATTGCTTCGCCTTGCGCACCTTTGCCTGGAACCCCTCCCGCGACATGTTGGAGGAGAGCTTCTGCGCCGGGAGTCCGGACTGCCTGTGACTGGAGGTAGACGGCAGCGGCTGGCTCAGCCTGTCTACAAGGTCGTCAATCTTCTTCACCGCCTCTTGGTAGGCTGAGTCAACATCGCCGTCGAGCCGTGCGAGGCTCAGGACCTTTATCTTGTGCATGACGTGGTCGAACACCAGCATGGTGTCCACCAACATAAATAGCGATTCGGGCAGTCCCAGCGGGTCGCTCTCCGGCGAGGGTAGCTCCTCGAAGCGGGTGACCGTTTCATAGGAGAGGTAGCCCACCGCGCCGCCGCAGAACCGCGGCAGTTCGGGCACGGTCACCATTTTGTATTTACCCAGCTCCGCGGCGATGAGGGGCAGGGGGTCGAGCCTATCGGCGCCAGTGGTGCTGAGCACCCTGTAAGGCTCGGTGCCGATGAAGCTGTAGCGAGCTATTCTCTGACCTCCCTCTATGCTCTCCAGCAGGAAGGAGTTGCCGCCGCGGTTGATTTTGAGGAAGGCGGACACCGGCGTCTCAAGGTCGGCGACCACCTCCCGGTAGACCGGCACCATGTTGCCTTCGTTCTTAAGGATTCTGACTTCTTCCAGTGTTGGGTAATACATATTTTTTCTCCTGTTTAAAAAATTAAACCCTCGCCCGATAGGGGCGAGGGGAAAAATCCTTCGCGGTACCACCCTGGTTGTCCCGATAAAAATCGGGACATCTCTTTTCAGGTACGTTCCGCCTTGGCGGGAGATACCCTGAGCTTCGATAACGGTGCTCGCTCCGGCAGGACCTAGTCGTCCGCCTCAGGCGGACTTTCGGTCTGCGGCTCCCGAGTCCATTCGCACCCTTGCGCTCGCACCGGCTCACACCTGACCCGGCTCTCTGTGCCTCGCTGAAGGGCTACTAGTCTCGTTCTCAGCCTTTAGCTTATGCTTATGTTTTAACTATATAAAGAAGAGAGGCGGTTTGTCAAGTTGGTGAACGGAGCCTGTGTATTATTGATTGACATTACCCGCGCTCTAAGATATATTAAGGACAAAGGGAAACAAGGGTGATAAAGAAATTACGTTTAACCAACTTTAAGGGAATCGAGCAGGGAGAAATTGAATTTTCCCCGCTTACGATTCTTGTGGGGTCAAACAACTCGGGTAAAACGACCGTGCTAGAAGCTTTATTTCTTGCTCCAAACCCGTTTCGCAAAGTTGTTTATGGGGGCACGTCTTTTGACATTGTTCAGGGGTTGCATCAAACACTTGACAGCAATGGAGTTGCCACTCTGCTTTTGAATTACAGAGCGGACCATGCAAAAATAGAATGCGAGATAGATGGGGATTCATATTTTCTCGAGTTTGTTTTGGAGAAAGACCAGGTCTTCTTTACATCTAACAAGCAAAATCCTGAAAAAAGTGGAATAGTTTTTGGACAAAGTGGAACACGGCTTCGAGCATTCGCCGCAGCTTCAAAAAGCGGTGGTAGTCGTA